>JAFDZZ010000172.1 GCA_018266715.1 Bacteroidota bacterium | reverse complement strand
AGTGCATACAGTCCTTTAAATAAAAAATTTGGGTCGGCAAATATCTTGTTTTTCAACCGACTGGCAAAATGAGCGGTATTACCCCCGGTTAAAACCACGTTAAAGTTGCGATATTTAGCTCTATATCTGTTGATTATGCCATCAATTTCGCTGGCCATACCATTTAAAACGCCGCTTTGTAAATTGGTTTTGGTATCATACCCTATTAATGGAAAATTCCAATCTTCCTCAACCAATGGCAACAGTGCCGTAAACTCATGCATGGCTTTAAACCTCATTTGCATGCCGGGAGAAATTGCCCCGCCTAAAAACTCATGGAGCTGGTTTATAAAATTATACGTTATACAACTCCCCAGCCCAATGACCAGGTTATTCTTTTTCGGAAAAAAATGTACCGCTGCCGCAACCATGGCCAGCCTGTCTGCCCCAATGGTTTCGGGCTTAGCAACCGGAGTGGTAAAGTTTATTTTTGTGGCTGCAGATAATTTATGAAATACCGTTGCTGTTTTTAACTGCTCTTCCAGCAAAGGGTTGTGGTTAATAACCGAAGACAAGATTGACTTTTGCGGTTTAAATTCCTTAAGTACGGGTTCTATTTCTGCCGGGTTATCACTGGTTAACACCCGTTGTGCCTTTATTTTTTTATTATGGAAAACCGCCAGTTTTTTCCTGGAGTTGCCAAAGTCTAAGCAAAGGGTTATGGATGTTTTCATGCGAGGCCCCCGGGGGTTTTAAAATGTCCATTCATTTTAATGCGGCCTTTCAGGGCGTTCATTTCCGTCATAACCGGCTGTATTTTTTCCAAATGCCTTTTCAAAAATTCCTGGCGGTGCAACTCATGTTCCAGTTCCAGTAAATGATATTCGTCTTCAATATTGAGCCCTGCATGATGGGCCACATCAAAACTGCAAAGTTCTTCATCGGGTTTGTTAAAATCTTTGCTGATATTAATAACCTGGTGCATTTGTCGTATTCCATCCAAAACCTTTTTCATCAAAGAAGCGCTTCCCTGTAATGTATATGAAGGATAGGTTACAATAGCGCCGCTATATAATTTTTCAGGAACCTGCTCCAAGGTTTCCAATATTTTAAAAACTCTTACCCCAATGGTTTTAATATCCATTTTACCATCCTCATACTCTTTGGAAATTTCCAAAACCTGCATTACCGTTCCCATTTCACAAATGCGCTTTTGGATTACCGGGGGCAGCCCAAAAGGTTTGTTTTTTTCGGCACATTCTTTAATCAATTGTATATATCTTGGCTCAAAAATATGAAGGTTCAACCGTTCGCCGGGGTATGCCACAAGGCCCAATGGAAATAGGGGAATAAAATTGGTCATTAAGCAAATGTAAGAAGCCTTGCGGCAATATTTATCGTACGGCAGGTGCATTCTGTTTATCTTTAACTTTCTTATCAACATCAACCTATGCTGATCTTGCATTTTTCCGGGGGGCTGGGGAATCAAATGTTTGAGTATGCTTTGTATTGTACCCTGCAACAAAACGGTGTACATGTCAAAATTGATTTAAGTCACTATAACAAACAAAAGACGCATAACGGATATGAGTTAGAGCGCATTTTTAATCTACAGGCTGTTTATGCCAATAAAGCAGAAAGAACTTTTTTTAAATGGTTGGGCAAATTACAATCAAAACTTTTCGGAACAGCATATAAGGAAAGACCCGAAGACCAGTATTTTTTCCATGAAAATGTTCTGCAGCTCAAAAACGGTTTTTTAAAGGGCTATTGGCAATCCGATAAGTATTTTATAAACGCCGGCCAAAAAGTTAAACAGGCTTTTACTTTTCCAACCCCAAAACAAGAAAAAAATTTAGCCGTTTTAGAAATCATAAATGCATCACAATCCGTTAGTATCCATATTCGAAGAGGGGATTATTTAATTGACGGCAGAAACTGCGCCCTATCTGCCGATTATTGGAATAAGGCCATCGCCTATATCAACCAACAAATTCCGGAACCCGTATTTTTTGTTTTTTCAGATGACCTTGTTTGGGCAAAAGATAATCTTCAAATTTTAAACAGCCAGTATATTGATTGGAATAAAGCCGAAGACAGTTATTGGGATATGTTTTTAATGAGCAAATGCAAACATAATATTATTGCCAACAGTTCATTTAGCTGGTGGGCAGCATGGCTCAATGATCATAAAAACAAATTGGTGATTTGCCCCCAAAACTGGATGCCTCATTTTGATGGAACCCGGGACCTTGTTCCCAAGACCTGGATAAAAATCCAAAATAGTTTTTGAGCGGGTTAAAGGGCAGATAGGCCGGGGGTTTTATTAAAAACATATTTTGCAGGCATACCCGGCAATGGTAATTTTGCTGATTAAATGTTATCTATGTTTCGTTTCTTTCATTTTCTTTTTGCTTCTGAAAAAGAGCGCACTTTAAAAAAATGGGAAAAAGCCGGCAGGCCCGTTCCTCCACCTCATTATGTAAAACAAAAGGCCATTGAAGAGTATCAATCGGCTACGGGTTTTTCCATACTTGTAGAAACCGGAACGTTTAAGGGTGATATGGTATTTGCCCAAAAAGACCGTTTTGAACATATTTATTCTATTGAACTCAGCCAAAAACTTTATGAGGATGCACAAAAACGGTTTCAACAAAATAAAAATGTAAGTATCCTTCAGGGCGATAGTGGTAAAGTGTTACAGGCGTTAATCAAAGAAATAAAAAAACCGGCAATCTTTTGGCTCGATGGTCATTACTCGGCAGGCGAAACGGCAAAAGGGGAAAAGGAGTGCCCGATTTATGAAGAACTAAGCGCCATTTTTAGCACCCCTAACCCGGGCCATATCATTCTCATTGACGATGCCCGGTGCTTTAACGGAACCGGAGATTACCCTACCATTGATGCACTAACCACATTCATAAAACAAAAAGACCCCGGATATACGGTTTCTGTTAAAGACGATTTGATCCGCTTTACCTTACCCCGTCATCATGAAAATACTTGAACTTAATTTTTCCGGTGAATGGCGTGGTGGCGAAAGGCAAACCCTTTTGAATATGAAGGGCCTTCAACAAAGGAATCACCAGGTATTTCTACTTTGCCGAAAAAACAGTTCTCTGAACCAAATGGCCGGGCAGGCCGGGTTTTCCTGTTTTACTTTTTCAAATATTTTTGGGGCTTTTTGGTTTTTAATAACCCATGCCCGCCGTTTTGATTTGCTTCATGCCCAAACCGCACATATTCTTACCTATTGTGTTATTTCAAAGCCTTTTCATCAAAAAAAAATTGTTTACACCCGAAGGGTAAATTTTATACAATCCGGGGTATTCACAAAAATAAAATACCGGTTTACCGATAAGTTGGTTGCCATCAGCACTTCGGTTCAGCAAAACCTTTCAACCTTTACCCGCCGTAACGATGTAGTGAAAATATCAGATATCGTTATTAAAGAAAATAATGCTCAAGGCATAGCCGCCCAAATTGCACAATTAAACCCCGGTCAAAAAAAAATTATAGGAATTGTTGCGGCGCTTACTTACGAAAAGCAGCCGTTGGTATGCCTTAACGCCATACAGCAGTTACGTCATCAACATCATGATTTTATATGCCTGCATTTTGGCGATGGCCCCTTACTCAAAGAAATGCAGGAAAAAATAACGGCAATGGGTATGGGGGAATATTACCGGCTTATGGGTTTTCGGCAAGATTCCCTATCCTGGTTTGAGTATTTTAATGTTTTTATTATGCCTTCTTTAAACGAAGGCCTGGGCAGCAGTGTGCTGGATGCTTACATCAATAAGGTTCCGGTTGTTTCAAGTACTTGTGGTGGACTTGCCGATATAGTAAGCGAAGAAAAAGCAATGGTTTGCCATCAACCCACAGCAGAAGAATTTTGTGAAAAAACGGCTGCTTTATTCAATACACCCGGGCTGGCTGGGCCGCTAACCGATCATGCTTTTCGTTTTGTTGTTCATTACCACAGCATGGATTATATTACAAACCAGTATGAGCAACTCTTTAATGAATTACTCCAATAATTTTTAATGCAGGCATCGGTAATCATATCGTATTATAAAAACCTCACCCAGCTGCAAGTATTGCTAAGCGCTCTAAATGCCCAAACCGCATTGGGAAGTTTTGAAGTTATGATATCAGAAGATGATGATTCACCATCAACAAATGCTTTTATTCAAAAGCTTAAACCCGGTTTAAGGTTTCCGGTAAGCCATATTCAACAACCCGATGAAGGATTTAGAAAGTGCAAAGCTTTAAATAGCTCCATTAAATTGGCAGCATCCGATTTGTTGATTTTTTTAGACGGAGATTGTATTCCACATAAAAAATTAGTGGCGCAATACCTAAAAGCCCAGGCACCGGGCGCCGTACTCTATGGAAGAAGAGTGATGCTAAGCAAAAGCCTGTCTTCATTAATTTTGAAAACCGGCAATACCAGGCTGCTTCACCTCATCAATTTATTAATTTACGGCTGCAGGCGCATAGAAGATGGTATTTTTTTTCCTGTACCCCGGTTTTTTTTAAAAAAATCCGATGGTTTTTTATTGGGTTGCAATATGGCCATTAACAAAAAAGAATTGCTGGCCATAAATGGATTTGATGAAGATTATAATTTTCCCGGGGGTGGCGAAGATTCAGACATTGAATGGCGCTTAAAAAAATTGCCTGCTGTTTATTTTAAAACCATGCGGTTCAGGGCGCTGGTATATCATATCTTTCACCCCATACGGTTTTCGGCTGAGCAGGAAGAAAAAAACAATGCGTTCATGTTGGAAAAAATTAAGCTGGGTAACTATTATTGCAAAAATGGTTTACAAAAATAATCCCTTATGAAGCTGTTATTTATTTGCAGTGCACAGTTTGATTACCTGCAGGATTTAACCTACTCCGGCCTGGTAAAACAGCTTGGCGCTTCTAATGTTATAGATTATCCCTGGAATCCCAAATATCATTTACCCCTAAAAAATTATCCTAAAAACCTGGGTTATACCGGCTTTACATGGCCCCTTTTTTCCAAAAAATCAATTTCGGGCTTTGATGCTGTTGTAATCGGTTCGGCCAAAAAAGAATCTTTGTTAACCTATGAATCCTTGCTTCCAAAAATAAAATCGCTTCCCGTAATTTTTATTGATGGTGGAGACCGGGAAGAAATTGCCGGTGATTTTTTCCGTTTAGGCCTGGAAACCGAGTTTAAACAAATTTTTCAAAAAAGGCAGCCCGACCTCATCTTTAAAAGAGAATACATCCCTTCATTGCACGGACATTTAACTCATGTTTTTCCCTTTCCTTTCAGCTTTCCATATAATTTACCCGTGCAACCTGCAAAAGAAAAAACCTACGAGGTTTCTTTTTGGGCGCAGCAAAAACCTTTAATTCGGGAAAAAGCTTTAAACCTGCTCCGGGGAAAATACGATTGTGACCAAAACGGCACTACACTCAACCAGGGTTTTAAAACCTATAAAAGAAAAGGGTTGTTTTATTTAGAAGAAATTTCAAGATGCAAAATTGTTTTAAATTTTAGGGGTGGCGGTTGGGATACCATGCGTTATTGGGAAGCTCCTGCTATGAACGCCTTTATGATAAGCCAAAAACCACAAATTGAAATACCGGGCAATTTCGAAGAAAACAAACATGTAGCCTGGGTTTCAGACGATTTAAGCAACCTGGTGGATACCATAGATTATTATTTGCAACACGATGAACTGCGTATTCAAATGGCACAAAAGGCCAGGGAGCATTTATTCAACTATCATTTAAATACCCATCGGGCCGATTATTTCATTGAAAAATTAAAAGCCTTCATGGCCTAACCGTTTTATACCACAGCGGTAACGGATAGTATAATATACATTTGAACTTAGTAATTTTGTTACTAAACGTTTCGGGTTATATGCAGCACGATCAAAATTTTGATGGGGTTTATGATGTTCAACATCAAAAAAAATTAAGCCGTGCCATTAGTTTAATTGAAAATCAATCCCCCGGTTATGAAGAAATCTTAAGCGCCCTCAAACCCGGAAACACACCCGTTATTGGAATTACCGGCCCTCCCGGTGCCGGTAAAAGCACCCTTACCAATGCCTTGCTTAAAGAAATGGTGGACCAGCAAAAGAAAGTGGCCGTATTGTGTGTAGATCCTTCTTCACCCTTTAACCTTGGCGCCCTGCTTGGTGATCGTATTCGTATGTCAGACTGGTATAATCACCCAAACGTATTTATCCGCTCCCTCGCTTCAAGAGGTTCTTTGGGTGGGCTTCACCCGGCAATTATTGAAATAACCGGGTTATTACAATCCGCATGCTTTGATTATATTATTATTGAAACCATCGGGGTTGGCCAAAGTGAAGTGGAAATAGCAGGCCTGGCAGATGTTACCCTTGTGGTATTGGTACCGGAAGCAGGTGATGAAATACAAACCATGAAGGCGGGGCTGATGGAAATTGCCGATTTGTTTGTAGTGAACAAAGCCGACCGGCCGGAAGCTGATTTGTTTGTAAAAAACCTTCGTCTTATGCTGGCGCCGGCATTTGCAATTAAAAAACACCAGATACCCGTAATCAAAACAGTGGCTATATTACATACCGGGATTGCCGCTCTTTTTCAGGCTATTGAAACCATAATAAAGGAAGAAAAAAACAATGACCGAAAATATTATTTACTGGCAGAAAAAGCATACCATCTAATAGAAAAGGAAAGAATGAAGGGGATTAACAAAACTGAATTAATGGAAAAAATTAAAGCACAGTATCATAAGCCGGGTTTCAACTTATATAATTTCGTAAAAAATATTGACGTTTAAATTTTGTTGTTTTCGTGTGCCTTCCACCAGCGGTACCCAATAAAGCCCACTATACAATACGGAACCATCATTAAATAAAGAATGCCTGCATTCATACCCTGGGCAGGCTTTTCGCCAAGCTGCTGAGCCGTTTTGGTACACATGGCACATTGAGCTTCCACCCGGGTACTAAAACATATACTTAGCAAAAACAGCAACCCTAAAACCCATGCTTTTTTCATGCTACAAAGTTAATCAAATTATGAATTGAATTGCCGTGGCCGGTAATGAGTAAGGGTTTTATCTATAGTTCTATTGCGTTGGATTGTTATCTTTGCAGCCCAAATACGCATTATGTTTAATACAAGGATAAAAATCAAAGTATTACTGGAAAATGAAGCAGCCGGTTACCCCGCTACCGTAATGGGCTGGGTGAGGAGTTTTCGCAACGACCAGTTTATTGCCCTAAACGATGGTAGCACCAATAATAATTTACAAGTGGTGGCTTCCCTGGGAAACTTTGATGCAGCCCTGCTTAAACGAATAACAACCGGCGCTTGCATTAAAGCCTCAGGCACCATAATAGCCTCAATGGGTAAAGGGCAAAAAGTAGAAATGCAGGCCGATACTATTGAAATATTAGGCGATAGCGATGCTGAGAAATATCCTTTACAACCCAAAAAGCACAGCCTGGAATTTTTGAGGGAAATAGCCCATTTACGGTTTCGCACCAATACATTTGGAGCTGTATTCAGGGTAAGAAACAGCCTGGCATTTGCTATTCATAAATTTTTTAATGAACGCGGCTTTGTTTATTTACACTCACCGATCATTACCGGTAGCGATGCCGAAGGCGCAGGGGAAATGTTCCAGGTAACTACATTACCGCTTGATGGCACAGCGCCAAGGAACACCGATGGGAGTATAAATTTTAAAGAAGATTTTTTTGGTAGAAGTACCAATCTTACAGTAAGCGGCCAACTGGAAGGCGAGCTGGCGGCAATGGCTTTTAGTGATATTTATACTTTTGGGCCCACATTCAGGGCAGAAAACAGCAATACCACAAGGCACCTGGCAGAGTTTTGGATGATAGAACCCGAAGTGGCTTTTAATGACCTGGAAGACAACATGAACCTGGCAGAAGATTTTATAAAATACATTATCCGCTATGCCATGGATCACAATAAAGAAGACCTTGAGTTTTTGGCTCAGCGCCTTGCGGATGAGGAAAAACAAAAGCCCCAGCAGGAAAGAAGCGAAATGGGGCTAATAGAAAAACTGGAGTTTGTGATTAACAACCATTTTGAGCGCCTCACTTACACCGAAGCTATAGAAATATTAAAAGAAAGCAACCACAACAAGAAGAAGAAGTTTCAATACCCGGTAGATAAATGGGGAATTGATTTGCAAAGCGAACACGAACGCTACCTGGTGGAAAAGCATTTTAAAAAACCGGTAATTTTAACCAATTACCCTAAAGAAATTAAAGCCTTTTACATGCGTCAAAATGATGATGGTAAAACCGTAGCCGCAATGGATATATTGGCTCCTGGTATTGGTGAAATAGTTGGGGGCTCGCAAAGAGAAGAGCGGTATGATTTATTATTAAAGCGCATGGAAGAAATGCAGATACCCGCCCATGAAATGGATTGGTTTTTAGACACCCGAAGGTTTGGCAGTTGCCCGCATGCCGGCTTTGGGCTTGGTTTTGAACGCATGGTTCAATTTGTAACCGGTATGAGCAATATCAGGGATGTGATCCCCTTTCCAAGGTATCCTAAGAGCGCCGCATTTTAAACGCCTTTCAAAAAAATGAAATAACTTTATCCGTAGTTCATTTTTATCATCAATTATGTCTTCAAAAAATTACCTGGAGTATATTTTAAACCCGTTTGATTTACTGCGCACCAAAAAAGTGCTTCATGTAAACCCTACCATAATTCCTGAGCGCAAAGACAGCACCCAATCGGTGATTATGGTTTATGAATACAACCCGCAAAACCTGCAATCCTTTAAATTTAACAGTGTTGAAGATTGTTTCCCTTTTTTACAAACCGATTCAAAAACATGGATTAATGTGGATGGGTTAAAAAAAGAAGATGTAGAAAAGCTTTGCGCCCATTATGGGATTCATCAATTAATTTTAGAAGACATCCTAAGCCTTGGCCAGCGTTCTAAAACCGATGAAATCAACGGCCTGGTGTTTTGCCTGCTCAATATGCTTTATTATAATGATGAGCTCAAATCCGTTGAAACCGAGCAGGTGAGTATTATTTTAGGAAAAAATTTTGTGATTAGCTTCCAGGAAGATGCCACAAGGGATGTTTTTAACCCGGTGAGGGAAAAATTGAAAATCCCGGTAAGTAAGGTCCGTACCAGCGGATCCGATTTTTTGTTTTACAGCCTAATTGATTTAATTATTGACAATTACTTCCTGGTAATGGAAAAAATGGGCGACCGTATTGAGTTGCTTGAGGAAGATATTATACGGCGGTCCGACAACAGGACCCTGGCCCGCATTAATCACCACCGCAAAGAAATGATTGTGCTAAAACGAAATATTGCCCCGGTGAGAGAAATGATCAGCGGTATTTTACGAAGTGAAAGCCATTTAATTGAAGAGCGAACCGAAAAGTATTTTAAAGATATTTACGACCATATTGTTCAGGCCACAGACCTTGCGGAGAATTACCGGGATATGATGATGAACCTGCAGGATCTTTATTTAAGCAATGTAAACCTAAAGCTTAATGAAGTGATGAAAGTAATGGCTATTGTTACCTGCCTGCTGGCTCCGGCAACTGTAATCGGGGGTATTTTTGGAATGAACTTCGACGAAATTCCCTGGCTGCATACCTCTTATGGATTTTTTCTTGCCGTAGCAGTAATGTTGGTTATTCCCATTATCATGCTGGTAATTTTTAGAAAAAGGGGTTGGTACTAACCGGCATACCTCAATTAACTTTTTACGATGGGCTTTTTAAATATAGGAACCGTACTGCAGGGTTCGCCGTACATAATACTTTTGGCAACCGGCCTTAGCTTTTGAGTAATGGCTACATAAGCTGCATCGGGTATGGGTTTTTCACCACAGCCCTTTATTACTATCCGTTGATCGGTATAGGGTATTTCGTCCAGGGCTTTAATATTGGTTAATAAAATATGCTGTTCGGCCTCGGTGGACAATCCGTAAATCACATCTTTGGCAACGGGCTTTAAAATACTGGTCACCAACATATAGGCCCATACCGGTACAATGGCATCTGTGCTGCAGGTAAGCGCTACAATTTTATTTTGATAAACAGAAACATCCAGCTGTTTTAAAGCTTCCCTAAATTCTTTTTCTTTTAAGATTAATCCCATGAATAAATATGCTTTCATATCAAACTGCATGATTTCTTCCTGGGGGAAAAAATCTTCAAGATTAATGGTTATGATGCCGCTTTCTGCTACCTTATTTACAAATCCATTATTCATACTGCAAAATTAAAATAAAAAAACCGGCATGCCTTTTACATACCGGTTTTTATAGTTTCGTAATCCGAAATTTTAAAAAATCTTACTGCGTTCGTCTTTAATGGTAACCTGCTTTCTAAGGCTTTCATACCAGTTGCCTACCTGCTGTTTCATTAGAGAGAGTTTGCTGCTGGCCTGTGTGGCGGGTATTGGGCTGTTCTTGGATTGTACCTGGTTAACTTTCATTACATAAACCGCAGAGGTTCCCTCAATAGCCGGAGTGGGTTTTGCTAAATAATCTTTATTAAATGAAGCGCCAATGAGCTTGGGTTCAATACCTACACCGTTAATCATTTGAGATGCCATGGTTAATGAAGAGTCGGCGCCGGCTGCTTGTATTTGTTTTCCATAGGCTGCCGCTGCAGATTCCAGGGTGGGCGTTGCACCCAGCTTTGTTTTTATGATGGCCGCTTTCTTTTGATTTCTTACAATGGCTTCTGCCCCGCTTCTTGCCGTTGCCGCATCCTGTGTGCCTTCATTTACAATATCATCTACGGTAGCCACCACAAAAGCTTCCCCAATTCCAAAGGGTTCGCTTACTGATCCTACTTTGTTTTCAAATACCCATTTTATTAAAGAGCGGGCATCTTGCAGGGTTCCGGCGCTATAATCGTTTTCTTTTACGATTAATGGGTTTTGAATTAATTGTAAGCCATTTTTGGCCGCATAGGCTTTTAAAGATTTGGAATCTTTTTCTGCAGATGCTTTTGTGGCTGCAAGACTGGCGTTATTAATGGTAACATCACTGGCGGTGATTTCTTTTGCCAGGTAGGCTACTTTATAGGCGGGTTTAAAATCTTTTTGCCCGGTTACTTCTATAATATGGTATCCAAATTGGGTTTTAACCACATCCTTACTGCCTACGGGTTTGGTGAATGTAAATTCATTAAACTCCGGAACCATTGTTCCGTAACTAAAAAATCCAAGGTCTCCGCCCTTTGCGGCGCTGCCAGGGTCGGCAGAATATTGCATAGCCAACATAGAAAAATCTACACCGGCTTTAACCTGTGCCAACAGGCTGTCGGCCAGTTTTTTTGCCGTACTGTCTTCCATGGGTGTTTTGCCATCTTTCCCTTGTAGTGAAATTAATATATGCCTTGCCTTTACACTATCGGGCTGTTCTTTACTGCCCAATACTTTTGCAATAACATAATTTTTTCCATCTAAATAAGGGCCATATACGGTTCCAAATGGATATTTTATTAACGTATCAATTTCTTTGCTTTGAGCTTTTGCTTTAGGAAGATAGTCGTCCTGGAAAGGAATGGCTGATACGTTTCGGGCTAAAAAAGCTTTAGCATTGGAGTCTGCCTGGAATAACGGTTTTAAATCTTCTACCATTTTCAGCGTTCTCGCCGTATCTTCTTTATTGGGCAACTGGCTAAATGAGATATAAGAAAACTTACGGCCGGGTTCCTGCTTAAACATTTCTTTATGTTTGGCTACATAGGCCAAAATATCGGCATCGGTAACTTTTACCGTACTGTCCGAAACTTCATTAAACGGAACAGACACATAGCTGATCGTGGCAAAATTGTTGGTTTCTGCAGAGTCTTTTGCCTGCATCCATCCCGGATAGTAAGCGCTTGAAGATAACAAGCTGCTGTATTTGGATACGATATTATTCAGTTTTGCCGGGTTAATCAACTGTGCGTTTACGGCATTTCTTCTTTCGCCGGTGAATTTTTTAATATTGGCCAAAGCCTCTTTGGCTTTTTCCAAATCCAGCTTTCCGGTTGTTTGATCGGCTAAGCCTTGTTGTAAAAACGGATTAGAAGGGTCGTTGCTCAGTAATAAAGCGCTGAGCTCTTTGCCGGTAAATTCTATACCCAGCTTATTGGCTTCTTTGTAAAATATTTTTTCAGCAACCATTAAATTCCAGGCCTGGTCCCGTACCTGGTAAATTTGAGATCCACTGGGGCGCTGGCCACTGCGCTGTTCCTGCTGGTCTTCAAGCTGTGTTACCTGGTTGGTAAACTCGGCTACTGAAATTTTTTCTCCATCCACACTTCCTACATTATTACTCATACCGGCAAACAACCGGCTGCCTCCCTGCTGGGCATCCATTAATATAAATCCTATTAAACTTAGTGCAATAACTATAATTACAATTGCCGCACCTTTGTCCCTAATACCTTGAATAATCTGCATTTTATTGTTCTATTAGTTTTTTGGACGGCAAAAATAGTGTAAAAAAGCTTACCCACATTTTAAATTTTAACTGTGGATAACCCGTACAATACGGTATGGGTAAAGTTTTTATTTACAAAAGAAGGTTAAAAACAATTTGGGTTGTAATTAAGGGTGTTAACTTTTCCACCCGGGTTTGTGAAAATCCCCGTTTTGCTGTGGAAAACAGCTTTTTTTGAACGCCTTTTTTGTTTGGAATATGAAGATAAATAAGCCCTCATCAAAATAATGCAGTAGCGGCTGTGGGCATCTGTGGATTTATACATTTTTCATCCACAGCCTTTTTCTAAAAATCGTTTAGTTTCTTTCAACAACCCCTACTTATCAACAGCTGTGTAAATCCAATTAAAAGAATAAAGAAAATTGCCTGAAATATGGCTTTATTGTGTAATTATTATATGTGTATTACGGGTAAAATAAGAGTGGATAATTATTAAGTTTTACTTTTACAAAAGAAATAGAAAAAATATTTCAACATATTCACAGCCCTAATAATAATAGGTCTTTATTTAAATAATAATTATTAATAGTTATTACAATGGATATTAACATTGCTGAAAGCCTGTTGGAGAAAAAGGGTTTTCTGGATATGGACATTGATCCTTCTCTTGATCTTTTTTTTGAAATAGAAAAACTTAAAAAAGAAAAAAATGCCGTTATCCTGGCACATTATTACCAGGAGCCGGATATACAGGATGTAGCCGATTATATTGGCGATAGCCTGGGGCTTGCTCAAAAAGCCCAAAGCACTAAGGCCGATATGATTGTATTTGCCGGTGTTCACTTTATGGCCGAAACGGCAAAAATCCTTAATCCTTCCAAAAAAGTGGTTTTGCCTGATCTTAAAGCAGGCTGCTCTTTAAGCGATTCGGCTCCTCCTTCTTTATTCAAAGCGTTTAGGGATAAATATCCCGATCATATTGTAATTACCTACATCAACTGCAGTGCCGGAATGAAGGCATTAAGCGATATTATTTGCACCAGCAGTAATGCCCAAAAAATTATTGAAAGCCTGCCTGCTGATCAAAAGATAATTTTTGCTCCCGATAAAAATCTTGGCGCCTATATCAATAAGCAAACCGGTAAAAATATGGTACTTTGGAACGGGGCTTGCCTGGTGCATGAAATTTTTAGTATGGAAAAAATTACTAAACTTAAAGTACACCACCCGGGGGCAAAAGTAATTGCGCACCCCGAATGTGAAGAGCCGGTTTTAAAAATGGCGGATTACATCGGCAGTACCTCCGGGTTATTAAAATATGTACAACAGAGCAAGGATTCAACGTTTATAGTGGCTACCGAAGCCGGCATCCTTTACCAAATGCAAAAAAGTTGCCCCGATAAACTTTTTATTCCGGCGCCGCCGGAAAACACCTGTGCCTGCAACGATTGCCCGTACATGAAACTGAATACGCTGGAAAAACTTTACCTCTGCATGAAATATGAAAAACCGGAAATTTTAATGGATGAAAAACTTAGGCTGGCCGCTAAAAAGCCAATTGATAAAATGCTTGAAATTAGCGCCCGGTACGGGTTATAAGTAAATATAACTCTTTTGCGGTTTAGTTTAATTAATGTACGATTTACTTGATTGAAATTACTTAGACATATACCATTTTTAAAGGCTGTTTTACTTTACAGTGTAACTGCATTTGGCGGGCCGCAGGGCCACCTGGGTATGATGCTCAAGAATTTTGTAAACAAAAGGAAATATATTTCAGAAGAAGAATTATTGGAATGTTATTCTTTTTGCCAACTGCTGCCCGGTGCAAGCAGCACTCAAACGATTACATTAATTGGGTTTAAAAGGGGTGGTGTGTTATTAGCCATTATTACTTTAATTATTTGGATTCTTCCGGCATCTTTTTTAATGGGCGTTTTTTCTTTTGTGGTTTCCGATAAGGTAAAAACACCTATTGCCGAAAGCCCTTTGAAGTTTTTAGGCGTTATGGCTATTGGGTTTTTGGTATTTGCCGCTGTAAAAATGTTTTCCGTATCGGTACGTAGTTTTATTACCCAGGTGATCATGTTAATCAGTATGGGTGCAACGTTTTTATTTTTTCGTACGCCCTGGATTTTTCCATTACTGATTGTTTCCGGCTGCATAGCCACCAATTTCAGCAGCAAGCGCATACCGGAAACAGAAAAAGTGGAAAGGAAGAAAATCCGCTGGAGAAATATTTGGCTTTTTGCTTTATTGTTCCTGCTGGCCGGTACTTTTAGTGAAATAGCCCGTAAACAAAATTGGGAGCATCGTAAAGCGTTTAACTTATTTGAAAATTATTACCGCTTTGGCAGTATTGTTTTTGGTGGTGGGGATGTTTTGCTGGCCATGATGCTGGATCAATATGTTGAAAGGCCGGTAGCGCCGTTAATTTCAAAGAAAAACCCCAATGCCATTAAATTGGATAAAAACGAAATTCTCACCGGGTTTGGTTTGGTAAGGGCCATTCCGGGGCCGGTGTTTTCTGTGGCAAGTTATACGGGTGGTTTATCGCTTAAAAGCCAGGGAAGAACCATGCAGGTAATGGGATGTATCATTGGCATGCTGGCTATATTTTTACCCAGCGCATTATTGGTTTTGTTTTTTTACCCGGTATGGCAATACCTTAAAAAGTATGTGGTAGTGTATCGCTCCCTTGAAGGTATTTATGCGGTGATTACAGGGGTAATGTGGGCCGCCTCGCTATATCTTTTTAAAACCCTTCACCTGGATTCGGTGAGCCTGTTCAGTATGATTGGGTATGCAGTTATTTTAGGAACATTTTTATTATTGAAGTTTACAAAAATCCCTCCGCCGGTTATTGTTTTAGCTTGTATGGCCCTGGGATTTATTTTTTAAAGAAGAGCGATAATAATTATTGCGTTCAATCTCTTCTTTTACGGTATCAGGTACCAGGTAACGAATGGATAAACCTTTTTTTAGCAAACCCCTGATATAGGTGGAAGAAATCTCTAAGAGTGGAGCATTAAGCAGGGTAACATCAGCACCCCAGGTTTCGGTTATTTCAAAACCGGGCCTTTTGTAAACAATAAAGGGATAATTTTTAACCAGGCTTTCAAAATTTTTCCATTTTTTAATATTCTGAAAAGCATCACTGCCCAGAATTACCGTAAACTCATATTTTGGAAATTGTTCAGCCAAATAGGTAAGCGTATTGATCGTGTAAGAAGGCTTGGGAAGCTTAAACTCAATATTACTTGCTTTTAAGTCGGTTTCCCCCTCTATAGCCGTGTTTACCAGGTGAAGGCGATGGTTTTCATTCAAAAGGCTTTCCGGGCTTTTAAATGGGTTTTGTGGGGATACAACAAACCATATCCGATCCAGGTTACTGTTTTGTAACACATACTTTGCAATAATTAAATGACCAGTATGAATAGGATTAAAAGAACCAAAATATAAGCCTATTTTCATTTAATGATTACATTTATAATATTTAATATATTAAATTTCTTCTACAAGTATCTGATCAGCCTCATCTAACCTCAGGCTAAG
>JAFDZZ010000171.1 GCA_018266715.1 Bacteroidota bacterium | reverse complement strand
TAAAGAATATACGCGATAAATTGAATATATTTTATAGTTATCTTTCAATTTTTATTAACGGTCAAATACTATAAACATTGATTACATTCCGTTCAGGGAACCCATCAAATTCGGTCAGTTAAATTCATAGAGCATGTCAAATATTAGAGAAGAACTTAAAAAACGTATTTTGATTATTGACGGCGCCATGGGCACCATGATACAACAACATCAGCTTACTGAAAAAGATTTTAGGGGAGAACGGTTTAAAAGCTGGCCCAAGGATGTAAAAGGCAATAACGACTTACTCAGTATAACCCAACCCGAAATTATTACCGGCATCCATAAAAAATATTTACAAGCCGGCGCCGATATTATTGAAACCAATACCTTTAGCTCCACCTCCATTGCCCAGGCCGATTATGATATGCAAACCTTAGCCTATGAGCTCAATAAACAAAGCGCATTATGTGCCAAAAAAGCTATTGAAGCCTATCAACAGGAAAGCGGGGACGCTACTCCAAAATTTATTGCCGGCGCCATTGGGCCACTTAATAAAACCCTATCCCTCTCCCCGGATGTAAATAACCCCGGCTTTAGGGCCGTAAGTTTTGATGAAGTGGCTGAAGCCTATACCGAACAAATTCATGGCCTGGTTGACGGCGGTGTGGATTTGCTCCTCATAGAAACCATTTTTGATACCCTCAATGCCAAAGCCGCCATATTTGCCGCCAAAAGTTATTTTCAAAAAAATAACCTGGAACTCCCCATCATGATTTCCGGAACCATCACCGATGCCAGCGGCCGAACCCTAAGTGGCCAAACCCTGGAATCGTTCTATATTTCCATTCAACACGCCAACCCGTTAAGCGTAGGACTCAACTGTGCCCTTGGCGCCAAAGAAATGAGGCCGCATATTGAAGAACTTTCAGGCATTGCCACCTGCTTTACCTCGGCTTACCCCAATGCCGGACTGCCCAATTCAATGGGCGAATACGATGAATTACCGCAAGAAACTGCGGCAATCGTAGAAGAATGGGCCAAAGAAGGTTTTTTAAATATTGTGGGTGGCTGTTGCGGAACTACTCCCAATCATATTAAAGAAATAGCGCTAAAAATGCGTAACTATGCTCCCAGGCCGTTACCCATTGCCTCTTCCGAATTACTGTTAGCCTAAAAAATCCCCCTTTTTTTCAAAAAAATACCTCATTTTGGGTATTGTTTGAATAAAATATTAATGTTCTCTTTGTGTTACCAACAAAGCAGATCTTTAAAAATTATTATATAGTCCGTTTAAGGCACTTATCTTTTTCTCATGCTTGAACACTCTTCCCGTTCCGGTTCCCCGGAGTGGGATTTTTTTTGCCCGGTCTTTGCTTAACTAAATAAATTATCAAAATAATGCTAAAAATATTAGTGTTGATAAAATAAAACCCCTACATTTGTGCTTCAGGATAATTTTACAAGCAAAACGGATATACATCAATTATTAAAAACAGAAACAATGAGTAATGTAGAAAAACTTAAGGCGCTGAAACTTACCATGGATAAGATTGATAAGGATTTCGGCAAAGGATCGGTTATGATGATGAATGAAAAGGGTGTTACAGAACAGGAAGCCATTTCCACCGGGTCGCTGGGCCTGGATGTGGCATTGGGAATTGGCGGATTACCCAAAGGCCGTGTTATTGAAATTTACGGCCCTGAATCTTCGGGGAAAACCACTTTGGCCATTCATGTAATTGCCGAAGCCCAAAAAAAAGGCGGCATTTGTGCCTTTATTGATGCAGAGCATGCCTTTGACAGTGTATATGCACAAAAATTAGGTGTTGATATTGATAACCTGTTAATCTCTCAACCCGACTATGGAGAGCAGGCATTGGAAATTGCCGACCGGCTCATTTTATCCGGCGCATTGGATGTAGTGGTTATAGACTCTGTTGCAGCCCTGGTGCCTAAAGGCGAATTGGAAGGAGAAATGGGTGATAGTAAAATGGGGCTGCAGGCAAGGCTTATGAGCCAGGCCTTACGTAAACTTACGGCCACCATATCAAAAACGAATAGCTGTTGCATATTTATAAACCAGCTTAGGGAAAAAATAGGCGTAATGTTTGGCAACCCCGAAACAACAACCGGCGGTAATGCCCTAAAATTTTATGCTTCGGTAAGGCTGGATATTCGCCGGCAAACCCAAATTAAAGACGGAGATGAAGTAGTGGGCAACCATGTAAAAGTAAAAGTGGTGAAAAATAAAGTTGCGCCCCCTTTCCGCCAGGCCGAGTTTGATATTATTTATGGCGAAGGTATATCCAAGGTTGGTGAAATTATTGATATGGGTGTAGAGCTGGGTATCATTCAAAAAAGCGGGAGCTGGTTTAGCTACAATAGCGATAAATTGGGCCAGGGCCGGGATGCCGTTAAGAACCTACTCTCCGATAACCCGGAACTGATGAATGAACTGGAAGGAAAAATTAAAGACAAAATAAAAGAAATACAATCTCAATAGTTGCTACATTTTTAAGTTGGTTTATTAAGTATAAAACCGTCTTTTTCTAAGGACGGTTTTTTTAATAAAAAAACGGCCGTGTACATAAACGGCCGCTTAAAGAAATACATACTAAAATTAATTGGTTGGCGCCGGTTGATTCTTGCGTGTTTTTAAAGAAGGTTCAATACTGTCTTTCCATTTTTTCATTTGCTCTTCAGTAAAAATTTTACCCAATTGCACATCCCTGCTTGCTGCCAGTTCCTGCCTTTTTTTGGAAAAAGCTTCCCGGTCAAAATTACCGCCGGAGCGAGCTTCTTCCGCAGCTTTTTGCTGTTGTTCAAAAAAAGTTACAAAAACCGCTTCTGTTTGTTGCTGCTGCTCCGCACTCAATTGCAATGGGGCCAATTGGGTAATCATGGCCTTAGCCCTTTCTTCGGGGCTACGCCTTTGTCCGTTTTGAGCCATTACATTACTTAAACTAATGAGTAGTATGAGGCCTGCCAATAATAAATGCTTTTTCATGTTTTGATTATTTTGATTTTTCTTTCTTAAAATAAAATTTAGCAATGCCGGTATCAAACCTGGGCTTTTGATCATTGTTGCAAATATTACGAATTTGATTGAGTTGTTCAAAAAACAATTTGCCCATCCGCACATTTTGTGCTGCCGACCGGCTTACGGCTTCCTGTACTGCGCTATCACTAAACCCACTTTCACTAAGTACACTAAAGTTTTCATTGCTTCCATTTCTCAAACTATCCATAAGCTTCTTCATGGATCGCTCATGGGTTTTATAGAGTGAATCATAAGAATTCAGTTGTGCCTTGTTAAATCCTACCTCGTTCAATAAAAACTTTTGCATGCGCTCCTTTTTGGAAATTTTTGCATGGCTGTGCGGTTTCTGAAAAATGATGATACCCAGCAACACCATATTGGTGAGTGCAAGTATAGCCACTAACAGAATTAAAAATTTACTATTGGTTTGTCTAAACATCATTGTGGTATATCTACAAATTCATAATTACTGGAAACGTTGGCCAGGTATTCGTAGGCCCCGGTATTTCCAGGAGAATCGTTCCCTTGTGCTTTATTTACAAATATGCCCAGCATATTGAGTGCCAAAAAAATCATTACCAGCGAAACGGCAATGGCCGGCCGGCTCAACCAAAAGCCAATAGTAGCCCAAATAGACTCCCGTTGCGGGGTTTTAGCCATTGCTGCATTTATCCGGGTCATTAAAAACGGAGCAGGTTCTGCACGTTTAATTTCATCAATACTTTGAAGTGTTGATGCAATTTTTTGGTTAATATGGTTGTCGTCTATGGACATTATAGTTTGTTTTTCAGGTAATAGTTATGCAAATAGTTTTTCAAATTTTGTTTTGCCCTTCCCATGAGGGATTCTACTGCATGTACACTGGTCTCCAGCACTTCAGCAATTTCCGCATAAGGCATTGCTTCTGTTTTATGCAACAAAAAAGCAACTCTTTGTTTCTCGGGCAATTGGTCAATAGCCTTAAACAAAACCGCAGCTTCTTCCTTATTTTCCAATACCACTCCCGGATGGTAAAATACGGCCGGCTCTTCTGCTTCTGTTGTACTAAAAACCCGCTTTAACCATCCGCCATGCCGCTGCGCCGTTTTACTTTTTTTAAAATCCAACGCTTTGTTAACGGCAATCCGATACACCCATGTGGACAATTTTGAATCTCCCTTGAAACCGGGCAGTGATTCATGTACTTGGATAAACACTTCCTGCGTTACATCTTCTGCATCGGTTTCATTTTGCACAATTCCCAAAACCGTATTATACACCAATCCCTGCAATTGGTTTACAAGTTCTGTAAACGTTGGAATGTTCCCATTTTGGTTATCGGGTGTCAAAAAATATATTTTCAGGTTACATCAATAAATAAAAATAATCAATAAGCCTGAAAACCACAGCCCGTTTATATAAAACCCCATCAAAGAACTTGCCTCATGAATTGCTAAAACATGCTGCCCGCTGGTGAAGGGCCATGACCCCCGCCGGGCATCCCCATCATTCTGCCCTCCTCACTTCCCTTACTTTTTCCTTTGCCAAAGTTTTTAAGGTTATAGGTAAAGGTGAGCATAAAATATTGTTCCAATACATTATACCGGGCATCTTCTATATAGTTTGCAGATACCGTACGGGTAATGCTTTGGTTTTGTTTTAGTAAATCAAATACAGATAACTTCAGTTCCGCAGCTTTGTTTTTCATGAACTTTTTACCAATGGCTGCATTCCATAACCAATAACTTTCATTAAGCCCGGTTGATAAACCGGAATACGACTGGTTGTTTACGTCATTTTGAATAAACCAGCCCTTTTTACTCAGCAAATTCAATTGCAGGCCTGCTGTTTGGTTTACATAATTATTTTTTGATGTAATTACGGCAGATTTTGTTGTGGCATTATTAAAGTTTGCCGAATAAGAAATATTAAAATCTACATACTCACTGATATTGCTGGCAATATTTACACCTGCATTGTAGGTATAGTTATGGGTAGTAACAGGAAGGTTATTGGAGAGGCTGGGCAAATTGGAATAGCCGGCCCCGGTATTAATACTTAAGTTTGATTTAATAAATTTCACCGGGAAGGTATAGGTAAGCATGGTGCGGATATTTTTATAGCCGTCCAGGTTTACCGGCTTCACCAATTGTGAACCTGCTTTTATCACAATATTATTATTCAATGTACTATCCGATTTCAACAGGTAAGTGGCATTGCTGATATAATCACTTGTAGTTTGAGCAAATATGTTGGCAAAAAAACTTTTGCCGGTTTTGGAATTGGCAAAACTGTACCGTGTAGAAACAAAGTTGGTATAAGCCTGCTTAAGAGATGGGTTACCCATATTTACCCTTAATGGATCCGATAAATTTACTACATCCTGCAACTGTGTTACACTGGGAAAACTTACCCTTGCCCGGTAAAACAGCCACAAGCTATTACTGCTGTTAAATTTCTTCCTGTACATTAAGCGGGGCAAAAAGTTAAAAAACGATTGGTCAACATTGGTAACGGTTGGAAAAACCCTGTCGCTTTGCAGGTTGCTGTTTTGAAAATTGAGGCCAATCATAAACATTTGATCCCGGTTGGGGTTATACCTGTAACTGATGCCCCCGTTTTGAGTAGTTATGGTATTATCGAATTTATTAGACAGTGAGCTGTCAAAAGCCGTGTACTTACCATTGTCGAAATGGAAGGTTTGCTGATCGGCTTTGTTTTTTTGAATAGAAGGATTGTATTCAAACTGCAGCATTCCGCTTTTTCCTAAAGGCTCGGTATAGGTAATATTACCTTCATAACTGTTGCCGTTTGATAGGTTATCGTAAAACTGGTTGGGTAATGAATCGGTAGCATTACCCAAATCATCATAAAAGCGGTAGCGTGCGTCTAAAATATTTTCACCGCTATTTTTTGTAAACGTTGAATTAAAGCCCAGTGAAAGCGACCTTCTTTTATTTGCAAATGAATGGCGGAACATAACCCGGTTACGGATATTATAACCATTACTGTTTCGGTTGGTATTGGCCATTGAAGTATTTAAAGAATCGTTTAGGCCGTAAAAAGTTTGCCCGCTTGAAACACCGTTAGAATTATTGGATTGAAAACTTAAACTGGGTATGATGAAAATGCTATTGTTGCTGTCAATTTTATACTCCGCCCTTAAATTAATTCGGTGATTGGTATTGTTGGCAAAGCTGGTGCTGTTGCTGTTATCCTTGTACCAATTGCCGGATTGATCTAAAATTTGTGCTTTAATATCCGATTCTGTATTCAGCTTACTGTTATTATAAAAATAGCTCCCGGAGAGTGTAAAGTTTTTGCCCCATTTATCATTATAGTTAATACCAAATGCATTGGTGCGGCTAATTCCGTTTTGCTGGCCCACGGTAAAATTATCCGATCCGCCAAACATCATACGGCCCCTGCCTCCGCCACCACCGGATCCGCTCACACCCAACAAATCCTGTGAGCCGAAATTTTGCTGGTTCACATTATTGAGGTTGGCTACAAATGAAACCCTGCGGTCTCCATTAAAAAAGCTCACATTTCCGCCTGCAGCATACCGTTCATCGGTGCCATAGCCTGCGTAGGCCCTTCCAAACTGGCCGTTTTTAATTCCTGATTTGGTAACCACATTTATAGCTTTTACCGAATTACCGTCATCTACCCCGGTAAGTTGTGCCTGGTCGCTGAGCTTATCAAAAACCTGTATTTTATCCACCACTTCCGATGGCAGGTTTTTTAGCGCTGCTGAAGCGTCGTCACCAAAAAAATCCTTTCCGTCAATCGTAACTTTTTTTACGGTTTCGCCCTGTGCGGTTACGGTACCATCTCTTGCAACTGTAATGCCCGGCATTTTTTTAATTAAATCCTCGGTAGTGGCATCGGGGTTTACTTTATACTGGCTGGCGCTGTACTGAGTGGTATCAGCCTTGTTCACCACCGGGCTTCCGGTTGCCGTAACGGTTACGCCTGCCAGGTCTTTCCCTTTTTTAAAAAGACGGAGGGTACCCAAATCTTTATTTTGATTGGTAAGGCTTGCAAATAATGTAACTTCCTGGTGGCTCAATGCATTAATGGTAATAAAAAAACTATCCCGCTCAAGGTTATTAAAGCTAAATTTTCCGGTGGCATTGGTTACCGTATTGGCTACAATGGAGGAATCTTTTTGATAATAAAGAGATACGGTAGCGCCCTGAACCGGGGATTTGTCATCAGCATCCGCAGCAACTCCCGTTATTGAATATTGCGCCATTGCCGAAAAAGAAACTACACTTAAAATAAAACTGAAAAATAATTTGAACATAAAATTGATAATAATTGAGCATTTGACGATGCTCTTGGAAAAAGCCGTCGCTGTAAACCCGGCTTTCACATTTTATTAAGAAATACGTTTGCCCAATCCAATAAAAGACT
>JAFDZZ010000170.1 GCA_018266715.1 Bacteroidota bacterium | reverse complement strand
AGATTACCTGCTTACCATAAAAGAAAAAGAAGAACGGCAGAAAAATACTTATGCAGTAATAGAGTTGATGGGCTTCCTCAATCCGCATCTTAAAAACGTGGAAGATTTTCGGCATAAACTTTGGGATCACCTTTTCCTCATCAGCAATTTTGAACTGGATGTGGAAAGCCCTTATCCAATCCCTACACGGGAACAGCTAAAAGAAAAACCGGAACCCCTGAATTACCCTAAAAAATATCCCAAGTACAACCACCTGGGTAAAAATATAGAAACGGTTTTAGAAAAAGCGTTAAAAGAAACCGATCCTGAAAAACGACAAGGCTTTGCCAATACCATTGCTTATTATATGAAATTAACCTACAGCAACTGGCATAAAGAACTGGTGCATGACGATACGATACAGGCCGAATTGAATGAAATAACCGATGGTGAACTGGAGTTTACTAACAAGCCCTTTGTAAAACACCGCAACGAAATGCAATCCGACTATGGCCGGGACAACCGCAGCGGCGGAAGAAACCAGTATCGCAAAAACTTTGGCGGCCGGGATAACCGCAGCGGAGGCAATAATAACAACCGCAACAACAATAACCGCAATAACAATAACCGTAACAACAATAAAAATTTTAAAAAGCGGTATTAAGTAATTGATAATTGTTAATGGATAATTGTACTATTTCTTAGTTGATTGATTAAAGAATATGAAATAAACAAAAACCAGGTTAACAATTAAATAAATGACAATAATATAAAAATTTGCCTTTACCTGTTTGCGAAATAGCATAAAAAAAATGTGGTTACTACATAATACCATAAAGCATACCGTGCCACTTTTTTATTCATAAAAGTTTGTTTTACTTATGCCTTACGGCACATCAATAAACTTATGGATTTGCAACGAAAGCTCCCATTGCGGGTGCGCTTTAATATAATCAATAATTTTGGGTAGCATTGCTGCGCTTTTGCTCCATTCGGGTTGTAAATACAGGCGGCAGGTTTTACTTACCATTGCAGCGTGTTTTTCGGCCCAGTCAAAATCCGATTTATTATACACAATAATTTTCAATTCATCGGCTTTTGCCAATACATCGGGCAGGGGCGCTTTAAATTTTTTTGGAGAAACACAAATCCAGTTCCAGCTACCGCTTAAGCCCGATGAGCCGGAGGTTTCAATATTGGTTTCAATACCCTGCTCCTGCAATTGTTTGGTAAGTTCATCTAAATTATAGAGCAAGGGTTCGCCACCGGTAATTACGCATAGTTTGGCTTTGTTTTTTTTTACTACTTGCACCAAATCTTCGATAGGTATTTGCGGATGTGCGTTAGCGTTCCAACTTTCTTTTACATCGCACCAGCTGCAGCCTACATCGCAGCCGCCAAGCCTTATAAAGTAAGCAGCTCTTCCCTGGTGAAAGCCTTCGCCCTGTAGGGTATAAAAATGTTCCATCACAGGTAAGGCTGCGGAAGTATGGATAACAGTAGATTTCAAAGCTTATTTTTTGTTACGGCGTTTAAGGTATTCATCAATAAAGCGCCAATGGTCATCAAACCCACTCCGCCGGGTACCGGGGTGATATAACTGCATTTAGGAGCAACATTTTCAAAATCCACATCGCCTTTAATGGCAAAGCCGCTTTTTTTGCTTTCGTCTTTTACACGGGTTATGCCCACGTCAATCACTACAGCATTTTCTTTTACCATATCCGCAGTTAAAAAACCGGGTTTACCTAATGCTGCTACAATAATATCCGCTTGCAGGCAAAGCTCTTTTAGGTTTTTGGTTTTGCTGTGGCATAAGGTTACCGTGCAATTTCCGGGCTCGGTATTTTGGCTCAATAAAATACTCATTGGCCTGCCCACTATATTGCTGCGGCCAATTACAACGGCATGTTTCCCTGCGGTATTAATAGTGTAATGCTTTAGCAAAAGCATGATGCCAAAAGGCGTAGCCGGAATAAAAGAAGGCAAGCCCAATACCAGTTTTCCAATATTTACCGGGTGAAATCCATCTACATCTTTTTCCGGCGAAATGGCATTGATGATTTTTTCCTCATGAATATGTTTGGGCAACGGCAGTTGTACTAAAATGCCATCCACATCGGCATTGGTATTAAGCTGCTCAATAGTTGCCAGCAGTTCTGTTTCCGATACGTTTTCTTCAAGCCTTACCAGGGAACTTTTAAAACCCACGTCGGAACAATTTTTTACTTTGCTGGCTACATAGGTTTCGCTTGCTCCATTATTGCCTACCAGTATTGCGGCTAAATGCGGTTGCTTACCACCGTTATTTTTATGTAAAATGGCCTGTTGTTTTATTTCTTCTTTAACTGCTGCCGAAACCAGTTTTCCATCTAAGAGTTGCATAATGCAAAAATACAAAGCTTAAGGCGTTAAGTTGCAATGCAGGATTTATCCGTTAAATTATTTTTCCCTAACTTCAATTCAAATTATTACTGCATTGAGAACGTTATTTCTTAGTCTTTTATGCCTTATCCTTTTGCAGCAATCTTATGCGCAATCCCTGAGGTATAGCCTAAGTATGCCCTATGTGGGCCTTGGGGCTTATAGTACAAAGCAGGCCGATGTATTTTCGTTTACCAATAACCAGGCTGCTTTGGCCCAGGCAAAAACGGCAGGTGTGGGAATATTTGGTGAACGCAGGTTTATGCTGGAAGAAACCAGCATTTATGGCCTTGCCCTTGCCCTGCCTACCAAAAACCTGGGTAATTTTGGCGTAATGGTAAATTACTCCGGCTTTACCAATTTTAATGAAAACAAAGCCGGTATTGCCTATGCCCGTAGCTTGGGTAAAATGGTGGATATTGGGGTGCAGTTTAATTATTATGGGTACCGCATACCATCTTACGGCAATGCTTCTGCAATAAATTTTGAGGCAGGCGCCCTGGTACATTTAACGGATAAATTAAATGCCGGGGTACATGTATATAATCCCGTTGGGGGTAAATTGGGTAAGGAAGGGGATGAAAAATTAGCATCATCCTATCAGTTAGGATTGGGATACGATGCTTCGGATAATTTTTATTTTAGTGCCGAAGTGGTTAAAGAAGAAGATAAAGAAGTGAATGTAATTGGCGGCATCCAGTATCATTTTAAGAAACAATTTTTTGCCAGGGCGGGTTTTATGAGTGAAACGGGCAGCGGCTTTGCCGGCCTGGGCCTTGCCTGGAACACTTTCCGGTTCGATATTGCCGCAAGTTATCATCCGCAATTAGGGTTTTCTCCCGGTATCATGTTGTTATATAACTTTAAGAAGCCACAGGAATCTAAATGAAACAACTGGTATTGATATTTTGTTGTTTATTAGTTCGGGTGGCAGGGGCACAACCTCCCGTTACCCAACCTTCGCCCGATACCGAGCAGCAAATTGAAAATATAACCGAAAATAATGCGGATGAAGAAACCGATGATGATTCTTACCTGCAGTCGCTTTCGGAGTTTTCGAGAAACCCCATTAATTTAAATGCTGCCGATGCCCCTACCTTGGAAGAACTGCGAATGCTCACCCCCATCCAAATCGATAACTTTATTACCTACCGGAGCCTGTTGGGTAAATTTTTGTCTATCTATGAAATTCAAGCCATACCGGGCTGGGATTTGGCTACCATACAAAAAATCAGGCCATACATTATGGTCAACCAGGATGTAAACCTTTTTAATGCCATCGGGAGCAGGTTAAAAAATGGGGAGAATGTTTTATTCATTCGTTCTACACAGGTGCTGGAAAAATCGAAAGGGTATAAGTTAGATAGTTCACAGGCTACCAATTTTTATTACGGCTCGCCACAACGGTTATTTGTACGCTATAAATACAATTTTAAAAATTTATTGCAATATGGAGTAGTAGCCGAAAAAGATCCCGGTGAACAACTGTTTAAAGGCACCCAAAAGCAGGGCTTTGATTTTTACTCCGTACATTTTTTTATACGAAATGCCGGTAAAATAAAAGCGCTTGCCCTTGGCGATTTTACGGTTAATCTTGGCCAGGGATTAACGCAATGGATGAGCCAGGCCTTTAGAAAGGGGCCCGATATTACTACGATTAAGCGCCAGGCTGCCGTTTTAAGGCCGTATAACTCAGCAGGTGAAATTAATTTTCACCGTGGGTTGGGAATAACCGTGGGTAAAAATAATTGGGAGGCCACATTATTTGGATCGTATAAAAAAATAGATGCCAACTTTGTGCTGGCCGATACCAGTTTATTAGAAGCAGAAGATATTGTCACTTCATTACAAACCTCCGGCTACCACCGTACCCGGAGTGAAGTTGAAGATAAAGGGGTACAAAGCCAAATTGCTTTTGGCGGAAATGTTAAGTACCGGTTCAGGTCGGGCCTGCAGGTGGGAGTTAATGCCATACAGTATAAATTTAAAACGGCTTTGCAAAAAGCACCGGATCCCTATAATCTATTTTCACTTACCGGGAAAAGTTTTGGAAACTATAGCGTGGATTATGGCTATACTTATAAAAATATCCATTTTTTTGGCGAAGCCGCAACCAATAATAAAAAGAAACTTGCTTTTATTCAAGGCATGTTGCTAAGCGTTGCCGGAAATGTAGATGTAAGTTTATTATACCGTAATATTTCACCCGGTTACCAGTCTTTATATACCAGCGCTTTCACTGAAAACACTTTCCCCACCAATGAAAAAGGCCTTTTTGCCGGTATTTCCATAAAGCCGGCAATGGGTTGGAGGGTAGATGCCTATGCCGACATGTATAAATTTCCCTGGCTGCGCTATAGGGTAGATGCACCTACAACCGGTAAAGAATACATGTTTCAATTAACCTATCAACCCAATAAAATATTTAGCATTTACAGCCGGTTACGCAGCGAAAACAAGCCGATAAATTATAATCCGGCTGGCTTAACGCTAAACCCTGTAATTGCACAGCCCCGGCAAAACTGGCGAACCCAGTTAAGTGTTAAGCTCAATTCTATTTTTACCTTTAGAAGCCGGGTAGAAATGGTATGGTTTGATAAACGTGGAGCTGCAGCAGAAAACGGCTTTACCATTTTTACCGATTTGCTCTATAATCCAATGATGAAGCCGCTTTCGGGCAATATAAGGTTGCAATATTTTGAAACAAACGGTTACAACAGTCGAGTTTATGCCTATGAAAATGATGTGCTTTATGGGTATTCCATCCCGGTTTTTTATGATAAAGGCTACCGATATTACATTAATATTAATTATGATGTAAATAAACGAATATCCATATGGGCCAAATGGGCACAAACTATTTATACCGATAAAACCCTGATTGGATCGGGCCTTGATGAAATTGAGGGAAACCACAAAACCGAGGTTAAATTACAACTGAGGTACAAATTCTAAACTCCCCGTTCAACATTTTTTAGCAAATTTTATAATCAAGCAGCAATTCTATTAAGGCCGTTGTCCTATAAATGTATTAAACCGGGAGTGTATTTTAACATTTTTTTTGTGTTAAAGCTTTAACTCCTTATTTTTGTAGCTTACATATATTAATTAATCGCACATGAGAAGATTTCTAACACTGTTTACCGTGCTAATGCTCACATCAATATTTGCATTTGCGCAAGACCGGCTGGTGACCGGTAAGGTTGTTGACGATAAAGGAAACGGAGTGCCTGCGGCATCTATTAAAATTGCCGGTTCTAATAAAGGTACTTCTACCGATTCCGATGGTTCGTTCTCCATTAAAGTTAAAAAGGGAGATCAATTGGTTATTTCTTCAACCGGTTATGAATCTAAAACTGTTCCAACAGATGGTCAATCATTTGTTGGTGTTACCATTGCAACTACATCTGCAACCATGCAGGAAGTAGTGGTAACTACTGCAACCGGTCAAATCCGTCAAAAATCTTCAGTAGGGTTCTCAACAGCTACTGTAAAAGGTTCTGAACTTACCCAGGCAAAAGCAACCAATATTGCACAAGGCCTTACCGGTAAAGTTTCAGGTGCTACATTCCTTCAAACAAACAGTGGCGTGTTCCAGGATACCCGTATCACTTTACGTGGTATTCGTTCTTTAACCGGTAACAACCAACCGATGTTGATTGTTGATGGTGTGCCCATTTCTTTAGGTTACCTCAACTCAATCAACCCTAATGATATTGCTTCTGTTGACATCTTGAAATCAGCAGGTTCTACAGCTATCTACGGTTCTGATGGTGTTAATGGCGCTATCGTAATTACCACTCGCCGTGGCTCCAAAAACAAACCACAGATTTCAGTAAGCCATTCCGTGCAGTTTGAATCTATCAACTATATGCCAAAATTCCAAAATCGTTGGGGTTCCGGTTATTCACAGGATGCCAATGGTAATGGTACTTATGAGCCACACGAACAGCAAAGCTGGGGCGATGAATTTGATGGCTCTATCCGTCAATTAGGCGATCCCGGTCCAAACGGTGAAATCTATACTCAAAAATATTCATACCTGCAAGGTGAAAGAAGAAGGTTTTATGATGTGGGTACCACCAATGCTACAGACGTATCTTTCTCAACAGGTGATTTTTATTTAGCCGGTCAAAATGTGGATATTAAAGGTACGGTACCCGGCGATCAAAATACCCGTAGGGGCGTAACCTTTAAAGCAGAAAAAGAATACAACAGGTTTAAAGCTACTTTAGATTTACGCTATAACCAACAAAAATATAATGTAACTACAAGCAATACCCTTATTTGGTATGGTGTGGCAAGTGCCCCCGGCCAGGTTCCTTTAACCGATTTTTGGGATTGGAGAAACGATATAAGGGCCAGCCCCAATGGATACTATACTTTATACCTGTCTAACCAGGAATATACTCCTTATTTCACTAAAGATATTAACAGGAGCATTGGTAAAACCGATGACCTATTTGGTAACTTAGAATTCAGGTACAAAGCATCATCATGGTTAACCTTAACTTACAGGTTGGGCTTGTCAATTAGCAATGATGGTAGTACTTATACCAAAGAACCTTTTAGTTTCTCTGATTACTATTTCTCAAGGCCGGAAGCTACCGCTCAAACTGGTACAACCGCTGCTATTCAAAATTATAACTCTTATTCTAACAGGCTTACTTCATTGTTCCTGGCAGATTTTAACAGGAAATTTAATAAAGTGGGTTTAACCGGCACATT
>JAFDZZ010000016.1 GCA_018266715.1 Bacteroidota bacterium | reverse complement strand
CTTTTTAGCATTTGCATGGCTTTTTCCCGGTTACCCAATTGGCTTCTTTCGGTTTGGCACACTACAGTAATACCGGTAGGAATGTGGGTGAGAAAAACTTTTGTTTCTACCTTGTTTACATTTTGCCCGCCTGCACCACCACTCCTGGCCGTTTCCATTTTTACATCGGCATCTTTAATATCTATATCAATACTGTCGTCCACCAGGGGGTAGGTATGAATACTGGCAAAAGAAGTATGCCGCCGGGCATTGCTGTCAAACGGCGAAATACGCACCAGCCGGTGTACACCGCTCTCCGCCTTTAAAAAGCCATAGGCAAAGGGGCCGTCAAACTGGTAGGTTGCCGCTTTAATGCCTGCACCATCGCCCCACTGCCAGTCCAGTTCGGTTACTTTCCAGCCTTGCTTTTCGCCATACATACGGTACATTCTTGCCAACATTTCGGCCCAGTCCTGGCTTTCTGTTCCACCTGCGCCGCTATTTATTTCCAGCACCGCCGGCAGGGCATCACTAGGGTCATTTAGGGTGCTTTTAAATTCTGCTTCTTCTATTAAATCAATAGCTTTTGTATAAGCGGTTTTCACTTCATCTTCCTGGGCCTCACCGTCTTTCCAAAAATCAAATAAAACAGCAAAATCTTCTACTGCACTATTTACAGAATGATAAAGATCTACCCAATACTCGTTTTCTTTTATATCTTTTAAAATGGCTGTAGCCCGGGCATTATCGTTCCAAAAGCCGGGGGATAGGGTAAGTTGCTTATCGTTGGTAATTAAAGCCCGTCTTTTTTCCACGTCAAAGAAACCTCCCCAAAACCTGGATGCGGTCTCTCATATCTTTTAGTTGTTCGATTGTCATACCTGCAAAATTAAGAAGATAAATTGTGATAACCCGATTAAACAAAAGGCGAAGCCTGAAGCTTCGCCCTTTCAAAAAATATGTTTAATAAAGGAATTAAAAGGTATAACGAGCGCCTAAACCGCCCCAACCTCCGGCAAATCCGTATCCTTTTGTAAATTCAAAAGAAGGCTGCCAGTCCAGGGATAAATTCAATGGCAATTCTGAAAACTTATAATCAATACCAATTACGCCATCCACACCTATTACATTGTTATTGCCTTTATAAAAACCTACGTGAGCGCCGGGGCCAAGATACCATTTGAGATTGCCCTCGGTATTTAAATCGCCGTAAATTTCAAAAAGGCCAACAACCCTTACGCCTGCTGAGTTAAAGAAACCCACAAATTCCAAAGCGTTTTTTTCGTTCAAAAAAGTTTTTAAGGAAAGCCCGGCTCCATCCCAAATTTTTATACCGGCTGCGGTTTTATAACTTAAACTGTTTGCCGTTTTGTTTTGTGCATTTACGGTAAGCGCCAGCACGGAAAATAATGAAATCAAAAAAAGATTCTTCATGGTAATTTTTACAATTTATTGAAGTGCAAAATTAAAGCTTTTGCCATCTCAAAATAGCTTGTTTAACTTTTAACTAATAAATAAGGTTTTTACGCTGAGTGGTGTAGAGTACAATAAACAATAAAGTGATCATGAGCATGAATAGGGTATTCATCATTTGCCCCGTAAAATATGCAACACCCAAAACAAGTATATTGCCAACCCAGGGCAGCACCTGCCCGGCTATGTAAAGCCAATACCCGTCTTTTTTTAACTTACGCATCATTACTGCACCAAAAAGGCATAGCCCTGCACCCAGTACATTTATGGCGATATAAGGAACCATATTTTTTTCCACTATTTCCAGTTGTGCATTGGCCTCCCTGATTTTTTCCATGTCTTTTGGAGACATTTGCTGGCCCGACTCAGCAGCTTTGGCCATCATTTTTTTAGAAAACCCCGTACAGGTGGGCATTAACAGTACAGAAATTAAAAAAATTGCTGAGCCAATAATGGTTAATATAGTAAGGATATTGAGGGTTTTAGTAAGCTTGGGCTTATCAAATTCACCCTGGTCAATTTGTGGATTTTCCATATTTAAAATTTTTCACAATTTAGGCAGGTAAAACAAATTGAGCAAATCAAAAATTCCCGGCTATACTTTTGCATTTTATGACCGACTATATAGTACACAACATAAACTACAATACTTTTTTGCTGTTGCCTCAAAAATGTCTTTTCTGGGAAAATCAAAAAACATTAGTACTGGCAGATTTACATTTTGGCAAAACCGGACATTTTAGAAAAAACGGCATTGGGGTACCCCAATCTATCTTTAAAGAAGATATGCAACGGTTACTCTCTTTAATTCAATATTTTAAACCGCAGAATGTATTAATTATCGGGGACCTTTTTCACAGTGATGCCAATAAAGAACATGTTTTTTTTGTACGTTGGAGAAAGGATATTGCCCGGGTGAATGTTCAATTGGTGTTAGGCAATCATGATGTTTTGGATACGCAATGGTATAAAGGCGCCGGCATTGATTTATTTGAAGAAAAATTTACCCTAAACAATTTTTGTTTTATTCATGATATTGTAAAGCCGGAATTATCAGGCGATGTTTATACTTTTTGCGGGCACCTTCACCCGGCCGTAAAAATTACCGGGCAGGGAAAACAATCCCTTAGGCTTCCCTGTTTTTATTTTTCTGAACATTATGCCGTATTGCCTGCATTTGGAAATTTTACCGGCACATATATCATCCATCCCAGAAAAGGCGATGCAGTTTTTGTAATTGCGGAAAAAAAAGTGATTCAAATTAAATAAGAAAGTAAAAAACTGCCCTACACTTTTTGATTATTTACCCTTTCTCCTGGCCATTTCTTTATGAATAATGCTGAGTTCCCGGCCGGTTTGGCCGGAAACGGAACTGTTTTCCTGCGCCCTCCGCATGAGATAGGGAATAACATCTTTTACCGGGCCAAAAGGAAGATACTTGCTTACGGTAAAATTGCTGTGGGCCAGGTTAAAGGTTATATTATCACTCATACCATATAGTTGAGAGAAATGCACATGCGGATGGTTGTGAGGGAGTTTTTTTTCATCCAGCAATTGCGTGGTAAGCATATTACTGTATTCATTATGGGATGCTACTATTAAAGAAATGGTATCAAGATGATCCAGCGAATATTTAATGGACGCATTAAAATCATTATCGCAGGCTTGTTTGTCGGGCTGTATGGGAGAAGGATAGCCTTTTTCTGCAGCTCGTTCCCGCTCTTTTTCCATATAGGCGCCCCGTACGATTTTTATGGCCAAAATAAAATTTCGTTCCAGGGCAGCCTGGTGACATTCTTTCAAAAATGCGAGCCTGTCGTGCCGGTATAATTGAATGGTGTTATAAATAAGTGGTAATGTTTTATTGTATTTATCCATCATGAGCAGGGTAAGTGCATCTACCGGGTCTTGCAACCAGGTTTCTTCGGCATCTACCAAAACACCCACTTTTTTTTCGGTAGCCACATCGCAAATTTTAGCCAGCCGGTTCACCACATTTTGCCATTCGTCTTTTTCATTTTGCGGCAATGCATCAATAGCATTATTATAGCGGTTAATTAAAGAGCCTTGCCTGCTTTTTATGGAAGCATCCAATTTTTCCAGCAGCGCCCCCCTGGCTATACCGGTAACTTTAATGCTCATAAAAGGCACATTTTTTTGAGAAGCCGCATAATTAATTACATCTTTAAATACTTCCGTAGCTTCATCAAAACCGGCTTCGCCATTATTGCCGCCTTCCACCCCGTAATCTAAAATTACTTTTACATTATAATTACCCAACTTTTCAGCTACAGCTGCCGTTTGCTGCAGGGTTTCGCCGCCTACAAACTGGCTAAAGATGGTTTTACGCAGCAAAGGCTTTACAAAAGGGCAATTCCATTTAATAGCGGGCGGTGTTAAGGCCAGCCCTATTTTAAGCAGTAACGGGCTGTGCATGACGCTAAATAAAAATTTGGCTTTTTTTAATTCAGCATTGGATTTATAAGCATAAGCAAGCTCGGTATTATCAAATGACAGCATAATGGTAAAATGAAATGAAAAATATGTTGCAAAAGTAATTATTAAAATCAAAAATTACCCCGTCTAATTTAAACGGAAGTTCACCGCTATCTTTGCAAAAAAAATTATGGATAAAAAAGCATCCGAATCGAGGGTGATCATGACGGAGATTGTGCTGCCAAACGATACCAATACTTTTGGCAATTTAATGGGGGGAAGATTAATGTACTGGATGGATATTGCGGCTGCATTATCTGCCATGCAGCACTGCGCTTCACCGGTGGTAACCGCTTCGGTGGATAATATATCATTTGAATCGCCTATTAAACTGGGCAATGTAGTGCACATTGAAGCCAAAGTAACCCGTGCTTTTAACAGCAGCATGGAAATACATATTAATGTATGGGGCGAAGATGCACTGCAACAGTACAAATATAAAAGCAATGAAGCTTATTATACGTTTGTAGCCCTTGACCCCAATGGCAA
>JAFDZZ010000169.1 GCA_018266715.1 Bacteroidota bacterium | reverse complement strand
TGAACCTGTAAGTCGTAAAAGGCTTTAGCGCCTTTTAAATCAGGGTATTTTTCTATTACGGCAACCAGCCTGGATGCTTCCTGCGCCAGTTCATTTTGTGCTTCCGTTACATTAGAAAAATTTTCGGCGGTAACATTGCTAACCGTTAACGACTGGGCTTTTGCCCTTGCCGCTGCAATTTTTTGCAGGGTGCTTTGCTCAAAATCGGCGCCGCCTTTCACTACATTTACCAGGTTGGGAATAAGATCCAGCCTGCGCTGGTAAGCATTTTGTACCTCATTCCACTGCAAGGAAACTTTTTCCTGTTTTTTTACCAAAGCATTATAGGTAATCATAAGCCAAATACCCAGTACGGCCACAATTGCAATGATAACAATCCCGGAAATTTTTTTGTTCATGTTGTACCGATTCGGGTTACTTAGAAAAATCNNACCACCGGGGCTTTTTCGGCGCCGGCATCGGCAGCAAATCCTTCTTTGGGTTTAAAGCCAAACATATTGCCCAAAATATTCATGGGGAAAGAACGCACTTTTGTATTATAAACATTCACCGCATCATTAAAAATTTTACGGGAGTTTTTAATATTATTTTCAATGCCTTCCAACTGCCCTTGTAATTGGGTGAAATTTCCCACAGCTTTTAAATCAGGATAGGCTTCCACAGAAACCAGCAAACGGCTTAATGCAGAGGATACCCCGTTTTGTGCCTGTTGAAATTCTGCTATTTTTTCCGGGCTGAGGTTATCGGCATTAATATTTACACTGGTAGCTTTGGCCCTGGCCTGGATGACATCGGTAAGGGTTTTTTGTTCAAAATTGGCGGCTCCTTTTACGGTATTCACCAGGTTGCCTACAAGGTCGTTACGGTTTTGATATTCGGCTTGTACGTTATTCCAAGCTTTTTTTACAACTTCGTCCTGCTTTACCAGGCCGTTATAGCCATTACAGCCCATAAATACCAATACGACAAGTAAGCCTAAAATTACCAGGGAGGTTACACTTTTCATTTTAATAGTTTTAAGATTGGTTAATGTTAAATTTAATTATGAAAAAATGGTTCGTTTTAAATTCCGGTTAAACGGATAAGTAACCCAAACAAACTGTTAAGTTAATAAAAATGCTATACAATTGGCCAAATGTAATGGATACAATCGGTATCCATTTTGTATAGGCTAAGAAACCGTTTCTTTAATAGCCGCAATGCCGGGCAGGGTTTTACCTTCAAAATACTCCAGCATGGCGCCACCACCGGTACTTACATAACTTACTTTATCGGCAAGGTTAAACTTATTTACTGCTGCTACACTATCCCCACCTCCTACAAGGCTAAAAGCGCCGGACCGGGTTGCATCGGCTACGGCGAGGGCAATCGCTTTTGTACCGGCCTGAAATTTTTCCATTTCAAAAACGCCCATGGGGCCATTCCATAAAATGGTTTTAGATTTTTTGATGATTTCGCTAAAAATACCCACCGCTTTTGGGCCAATATCCAACCCGATCCAGCCATCGGGAATGGCATCGCTTGGCCTTGTTTCGGTATTGGCAGCTGCATCAAATTTATCGGCTATTACAGAGTCTTCAGGAAGATGAATGGACACATTTTTAGCTTTTGCTTTCTCTAAAATTTCCAGCGCCACCGGCATCCGGTCTTCTTCACATAAAGAGTTACCTATTTTACCTCCTCTTGCTTTCATAAACGTATAAGCCATGCCGCCGCCAATAATAATATCGGTTGCCCTTTCAAGCAGGTTTTCTATAATGAGGATTTTATCAGAAACTTTTGCACCGCCAATAATAGCCGTAAACGGTTTTTCCGATTCATGCAACACCTTTTCAGCGCTTTTAACTTCGGCTTCCATCAGCAGGCCAAACATTTTTTTACCGGTAGGAAAAAATTGGGCAATTACTGCCGTTGATGCATGGGCACGGTGCGCCGTTCCAAAGGCGTCGTTTACATAAACATCACCCAGCTTGCTGAGCTTTTCAGCAAAAGCTGCATCTCCTTTTTCTTCTTCTTTATAAAACCGAAGGTTTTCCAGCAGCAGCACTTCTCCTGCCTTTAACATTGATGCCGTTAAAGCCGCCTGTGAGCCTATACAATCATCAGCAAAAAACACTTTTACTTTTCCCCCGAGCAATTCGTGCAAATGAGGCACCAGGTGTTTTAACGAATACTTATTATTTGGCCCATCTTTTGGGCGGCCAAGATGGCTCATTAAAATCACAGCGCCACCGTCATTTAAAATTTTTTGAAGGGTAGGTAGTGTAGCCCGCATCCGGGTATCGTCTGTAATTTGAAAATTTTCATCCAGTGGTACATTAAAATCCACACGCACCAGGGCTTTGTGCCCCGTAAATGAAAACTGGGAAAATGTTGACATGGTTTTTTGTTAAAAAACGCAGGGTTTATGACCAAAGTTTGCGCCTGCTATTGCGAAACCTCCTGTCGTGTTCCCCTGCGTTCTGCTAAAAATTTTGATGACTATTTTGAAATTAACCCGGCAAAATACTTTACCGTTCTTACCAACTGGCTTACATAACTCATTTCATTATCGTACCAGCTTACGGTTTTCACAATCTGTTTATCGCCAACGGTAATTACTTTTGTTTGTGTGGCATCAAATAAGGAGCCATAGTGTATGCCCACAATATCGCTGCTCACAATTTCATCTTCATTATAACCAAAGCTTTCGTTGCTGGCTGCTTTCATGGCGCCATTTACTTCTTCAACGGTTACTTTTTTGGCCAGCAAGGTTATCAATTCGGTAGAAGAACCGGTAATCACCGGAACTCTTTGAGCGCCGCCATCCAGCTTACCTTTTAACTCGGGTAAAACCAGTCCAATGGCTTTTGCCGCACCGGTACTGTTGGGAACAATATTGGCTGCTGCTGCCCTTGCCCTGCGAAGATCGCCTTTGGGATGAGGCGCATCCAAAGTATTTTGATCATTGGTGTAGGCATGTATGGTTGTCATGCTGCCCACTTCAATTCCAAATTTATCATTTAAAACCTTAGCCATAGGCGCCAGGCAATTGGTGGTGCAACTGGCACAGCTAATAACGGTTTCGCTACCATCCAGAATATTGTGGTTTACATTAAACACTACGGTTTTCAGTTCACCGGTACCTGGTGCAGAAATTACCACCCTTTTAGCCCCGGCTGCAAGATGGGCTTCTGCTTTGGTCTTATCTGTAAAAAATCCGGTGCATTCAATCACCACATCTACCTGGTGGCTACCCCAGGGAATTTGAGCCGGGTCTTTTTGTGCGTAAATTTTTATTTCATCGCCATTAACCACTATGGCGTTATCGGTATGTTTTACATCTTCATTAAACCGGCCCTGGGCACTGTCGTATTTTAACAAGTGGGCCAATACTGCCGGGCTGGTAAGGTCGTTGATGGCAACCACATCTATGCCCTGCATATTATAAATCTGGCGGTACACCAGTCTGCCAATGCGGCCAAATCCATTAATAGCTACTTTAACTGTACTCATGATCGTATATTTTAAATATTAATTTTTGCGAAGCAAAGTTAGCAAGAATGAATGGGAATTACGGCTAATTTTTTTGTTACAAGCAGCATTGCATTACCCGGATTCGTAGGCGTCGCACCCTTGTACATTTGAGCAATGCCCGGCAAAAAAAATACAATCACAGGCATAAAAAAACCCTCTTCGTAAAAAGAGGGAAATTGGTACCACGTACGGGATTCGAACCCGTGATTCCTCCGTGAAAGGGAGGCGTCTTAACCCCTTGACCAACGCGGCATTAATTTTTAAGGACGGCAAAGATACTATGAGGAATTTAGCCAGCCAAATTTTTTAAATGCCCGTTTTAAAAATGCTTACGCTTACCAATCGGTATGTTTAATGTAAAGCTGGCGCTAATTATTGCCATCAAACGGCATCTTGGAGGTATTAGGTATATTTGCGACTGAATTACCTTGAAAACCCATTATCATATTGTTTTTCTTATGTCAAAATACATCTTTAAATCCCTCCTTTTTTTAGGTAGCCTTTTAATTGGCTTTACCTGCTTTGCCAACGACAGCCTGGGTGTAAAATTATTTTCACATGCAGAACGATTAAATGATAAAGAAGCGGTTCTGTACATTAAGGCCCTCATTCAGCCCGGGGTTAAACTGTACAGTATTATGCCTAAGAACACCGATGATGTGGCAAGCACATTTCAATTTGACAGTACGGTACAAAAGATGCGTAATGGAAACCTGCTGGAAAAAGGATCGGTTCAATCGGAAAAAGATGATGTACTGGGTTATGAAGTGAACTTTTTTACCGACTCGGTGGTATGGGAACAAAAGTTTAACCTTAGCGCCCCGGATAGTATTTTATTAAAAGCAATGGCAAATCTTTTTGTGAAAAAAGCGGGTGAATATATACCCGGCGAAGAAACGATTAGGGTATGGGCGCCTGCCGTAAGCCTCCGGGAAATGGTACAAAATACTTCAGCCGTTACCAATACTGTTGCCGAAAAATCGCTTTGGTGGATTTTTCTTACCGCATTTGGAGGCGGGTTACTGGCCTTGCTCACGCCTTGTGTTTATTCCATGATTCCCATTACGGTAAGCTTTTTTACCAAACGGAGCAAGTCGGTTGCAGAGGGCAAAAAGAATGCCTTGCTCTATGCGGTTTCAATTGTTATTATTTTTACTTTACTGGGTTTTTTAATTACGGTAATTTTTGGCCCGGCTGCTCTAAATCAACTGGCCACCAACTGGATTGCCAATTTAATATTTTTTGCCATCTTCCTGCTTTTTGGCATTTCCTTCTTAGGGGCATTTGAAATTAACCTTCCTTCATCCTGGTCAAACCGGGCCGACAGTAAGGCCGGTATGGGAAGTTTTGCCGGTATATTTTTTATGGCGCTTACGCTGGTTTTAGTGTCTTTTTCCTGCACCGGCCCCATCATTGGTAATTTACTGGTATTGGCCGCACAGGGAAATTTTTACGGGCCCCTGGTTGGCATGTTTGGCTTTTCTGTTGCACTGGCTTTGCCTTTTGCTTTGTTTGCTTTTTTCCCTTCTAAACTGAGTATTTTAGGTAAAGCAGGCGGATGGCTCAATACAATTAAAGTTACCCTGGGTTTCCTGGAACTTGCCCTGGCTTTAAAATTTTTATCAAATGCCGACCTGGTGATGGGCTGGAGGTTGCTGGACCGGGAAATTTATCTTGCCTTATGGATAGTTATATTCTTATTGCTGGGCATTTATCTCTTAGGCAAATTAAAATTCAAACATGATGATGCCTTGCCGCAAAACGATTTTGGTCACCCTTATTTAAAAGTGGTACGCTTGTTTTTTGCAATGGCTTCATTAAGTTTTTCAGTATATATGCTGCCGGGGATGTGGGGTGCGCCGTTAAATGGAATAGCTGCCTTTCTTCCCCCAATGGGTACACAGGATTATATCACCGGGGCGCCGGGTGAAATGCATTCTTCCACTTCTGCAAATAACGGCACTGAATTTCCTGCACCCATAAAATATTATGAACGCATGCATATTTATGAGCCTGAAGTGGTGAAAAAATATGGGCTCGTAACGTATTTTGATTTAAAAGAAGCACAGGAAGTGGCCAATAAACTGCATAAACCATTAATGCTGGATTTTACCGGCATCAACTGTGTAAATTGCCGTAAAATGGAAGCCGAAGTATGGAGTGACCCCAGGGTGATGAAAATTTTAAAAGAAGATTTTGTAATTGCTTCTCTTTTTGTAGATGTGCATAGTGTGAATATACCGGATCATGAACAATACCGGTCGGCAACTCAAAATAAACAAATTGAAACCCTGGGTGAATTAAATACCGACATACAGGTTTCTAAATTTGGCGCCAATGCACAGCCGTTCTATTTCTTTTTAGATAATAAAGGAGAACGGCTTTTACCGGAAGGATATGGCTACGATCCCAATATTGAAAAATTTATTGCCTTGCTGGAAAAAGCCAAATTGCTGTATAAAGAACGCAACCCTTAACAATTTCTCATTAAATACTAAATGCTGTAGAAATAATTTTTTCCTGCTCTTTGGCATGTATTTTAGTAAACCCGGTTGCTGTAGCAGCGCTTGCCGGGCGGGCTATTATATGAAAATTAATGCTTTGTATATTCACCCTTAAGTAGGCCGCAGCGCCCATATTCACCGGTTCTTCCTGCACCCAGTACCAAATAGCTTTATTATATTTTTTGTATAAAGCATCCATTTGTTTTACAGGGAAAGGAAACAGTTGTTCTACCCTGATGATGGCAACGTCATTTTTTTGTTCTTTTTTTCTGCGTTCGTCCAACTCAAAATATATTTTGCCGCTGCAAAATAATACTTTGGTTATGGCGCCTGCATCCGGGTTGGTAACATCATCATATACTTCTTTAAAACCCCCGCCGGTAAAATCGGCTACCGGGCTGTAACTACCGTGGTGCCTTAAGTTAGCCTTTGGCGAAAAATTAATTAGAGGTTTGCGGAACGGCCATGCTAACTGGCGGCGCAACGCATGAAAAAAGTTGGCAGCAGTGGTAATATTGGTAACCACAATATTCATCTCTGCACCCTGTTGTAAAAATCGTTCCATCCTGGCGCTGCTATGCTCCGGCCCCTGGCCTTCATAGCCATGTGGCAAGAGCATTACGATACCGTTCATGCGGTTCCATTTCTGTTCACCCGCCGCGATAAACTGGTCAATCATGGATTGCGCTACGTTACAAAAATCACCGAACTGTGCTTCCCATAATACCAGTGCATTCGGATTGGCTAATCCATACCCGTATTCAAAACCCAGTACACCATATTCGCTCAGAAAGGAATTAAAAATTCTGAATTTCGCTTTTGTATCCGGTATCCGGCTCAGACGGTTATAGGCCACATCTGTGTTTTCATCACGCAGCACTGCATGGCGGTGACTGAAAGTACCGCGACACACATCCTGCCCGGTCATACGCACATCTTTGCCATCTGCCAGTATGCTACCATAAGCCAGTAACTCACCGGAAGCCCAATCTAATTTCTGCTCGGATTCAAACAATTTTATTTTATCCTGTATTATCTTTTCTACTTTACGCAATGGCTTGAAATCATCCGGCCATTTCATCATGGCATCAAACACTTTTGAAAAGTTCTCTTCACTGATAGCCGTTACCGGTGAGTAATCAAAATCTTCAACAGTAGCGCGGCGCAGGCTTCTCCACCATAATTCAGGTTGCTGATAAGTATAGGGTAAAGGTTTTTGCTTCACTTCATCCAGCCGATCCTGCAGGTCGCTCCAGAATTTTTTCTCCATTTCTTTCGCCAGTTCCTGCGCATCTTCTTCTCCGTTTTCCAGCAGGTATTTGATATACATTTCCCGTGGATTCGGATGTTTATCGATCAGTGCGTACAAACGTGGCTGTGTAAATTTTGGATCGTCTCCTTCATTATGTCCGTGTTTGCGGTAGCAAACCATATCAATGAAAACATCTGAATGAAATTCGCTGCGATAACGTGCTGCTATCTCCGAGCATTTCACCACCGCTTCCGGATCATCACCATTTACATGCAACACTGGCGCCTGCACCATTGCGGCCAAAGATGTACAATAGTCTGCGCTTCTCGCATCATCAAAGTCGGTGGTAAAACCAATCTGGTTATTGATAACAAAATGAATTGTACCTCCGGTATAATATCCGCCGAGTTTGCACATCTGCACCACTTCATATACAATACCCTGGCCTGCTAATGACGCGTCACCATGAATTAATATCGGCAAAACATTTTCATACACCTCATCATGTAATGTATTCGCGCTGCTTCTTGCGAAACCGAGTACAACCGGATCAACCGCTTCGAGGTGCGAAGAGTTCGGCATGAGTTTCAGGTGAACCGTATTACCTTCGTGCGTGGTTACTTCACTTCCAAATCCCATGTGATACAGATCAACACCACTTCC
>JAFDZZ010000168.1 GCA_018266715.1 Bacteroidota bacterium | reverse complement strand
GGTTACCTTTATGTATATGTAAGCAATGCCACACCCAATGTGGATGTGTTCTTTGACAATTTGCAGGTAACCCATGAGCGGGGGCCGCTGTTAGAAACCAATGAGTACTATCCCTTTGGGCTGCTCATGAAAAATATAAGCTACCGCAGCCTAAGAGGCGCTGGATTTGCGGAGAACAAGTATAAATTTAATGCAGGCACCGAGCTAAACGAAGCCCTTGATGTACATTATTACGAAACGCCATTGCGTAATTACGATCCCCAAATAGGGCGCTTTAATTGCATAGATGTAATGGCCGAGCATTATTTTGGCTTAACGCCTTACCAGTTTGCAGGCAACAACCCGGTAAGTTTTAATGATCCTTTTGGCGATCAAATGAAAGCTAATGGCCGTATGCAAAAAGGTCCTGATGGAAATTACCATATTGGATGGTATAGTGAAATACTTTGGAACAATTATGGGTTTTACAAAAACGAATTTTCAGAATTTGAATCAACAGGAGGAGGAGGAAGTGAAGTATTTTATAATGTACAGGGCTTGTCATCAAAAGCTATATTGCAGCAAATGAAATTTGGAGACAGGTTTGGCCAAAATAGTAATGGAGTCTTTGGATTTTGGCGAGCTTATGCATATGATCCTACAAACAGGGGATACCAGGAGGCAGGCGCCACGCCTGACAAGTTGGCGGAGGTTACTGTTGGTTCAACTAGAAAGTGGGAATATATAGAAAACAGCGGGATAGGAAATTGGGCAAATTTGGATAATAGTATTAGAGAAATATACGAAAATGCAGAATATTTAGAAGTATCAGCTGCATTTATGCAACAATATGTTGAATTGCATACAGCAAATTCTCGTGTATTGGTTACATTAAGTACAAATAAAGGCTCAATGCAAATTTTGACAAATGCAGCTACCTACAAAGGTTTAACAAAATCAATTGGAGCTATTGGAAAGGCAAAAACAGTAGCAGATATTTGGTCAAATATCGTAGCTTGTCAAGAAGGCGAAATTTCTGGAGTCCGTGCAGGCTATCGCATTACGGGTAGTGTTAGCAGCCTTTTAGCGCCGGTAATTTATGGCGCTGTAACAGGAAGTAATGCAGGGCCCTATGGTACTCTTGCAGGTGTAGTAGTTGGAGTAAGTTTTGTTGCGTTAGAAATAGGGTATGACCAAATAGCTGTACCTATTTATAATCAAATTGTTTCAGGTTTATCTTCCTGGGAATCTTCTTTAAGAGCTGGCAGAATACCATGGTGATACTTTTTAAATTATGAATATTATTAAGTTAAAATCAAACTACTTAAGGCATTTTCTATTATTAGTAAGAGTTTTTGGAATTTACTTATTTTTATGGTTATATGTAGGTGTTTTTAAAAATGACCTAGGTATCAATGCATTATTAATAACCTCTATTATTATTTTCATTCTTGATACATTGCCAGCTATAATAGTGCATCTGCAATATTTGGCTCATGAATATAAAGTAAAAATTGAAATTAGCGAGCAGGAAAAAAAACTTTTTTATTTTCATAAAGGTCAAATCAAAATTTATGATTTAAAAGAGCTAACAAAGTTGGAATCTTATCTTTCCTATGCAGGTGGATCCGGGGTGAATGCATGGTCAGAGTATGAATTTTATAGAATTTCATTTTTAAATGGGGAGCAGCTTATCGTTACAAACTTAAGAACCCCAAATTTTGGAAAGGAAATTGCTAATATAACTGGATTAATTCCAGAGAAAAAAATGGGAGTTATTAGCTTTTTGCCACCAATAGGTAAGTTGTAAAATAAAATACACAAATAGGCAGGTGGCATGTAACCGACCCATTAGCAGAAGTAAGCCGGCGGTGGACGCCTTACAATTATGCCTTTAATAACCCCATACAGTTTATTGACCCCGATGGGATGATGGCCACCACCAATGAAAATGGCGATATCCATTTAACAGGCAACGATGCTGTACAGGCTTTTGGCATGTTGCAATCAACCGTCGGGTTTGATGGGGAATTTGGGCTGGGTAATTTCTTCAATAATTTTGAAACTTCGTTACTTGATGGCGGAGGTGGAAGTGGTTACGGAATTAGAGATGCGGTAACAGATTTGCACTTTATATGGGGAGTAGAAGCCCGGTCTTATGGAGGAAATACAGGATTTAATAATATTGTAAACAGGATAATGGCGCAGGGCGCAGAAAAAATGAATTATGCAGCTATTGAAACCCGTGATTTTGTAGAAGGTTGGGAGTTTTACAATTTAACTGCCTCAGAAACGGTGAGAGAGCAGGTGTTTAATAATAATTTTGATGATGCGCTGGGAGCTATTTTATCGGCTTATAAGGATGTGTTTAAGGGTTTTGATGATTTTGCTTTTTCACATGATTTCCTTGGAGAATATAAATTTAGCACATTTGCAAATCAAAGTCGGGGAAGTGAAAGAATTCATATTTCATTTGCGAAATCTGCATTCGTCGACTTTGCTTACTGCGATAATGCAAAATTTTTAAATTTTAATGCACTTGTTCGTTCTATCTATCACGAGTTTGAGCATGGCTGGGATTTTTCAGGTTCAAATGGTCATAACAGAATATTATTTCCAAGCAATGAACTTGCAGAATTCAGGGCTTATTACAATATGGCAAACAATAATATTCGATTACCTCAATTAAATGCACAACAGCAATACGTTTATTGGAACCAAATTACAAATCACAATATTTATGGAAACCTCTTTAATGCTCTCCCAAAATACGCTTTATCGCAAAATCACATGAATGAATATAGAAATTGGTACAATGTTGTTACAAATTTTCTAAATACCCATAATCCATAATCATGAAAACTTCATTTTTTGTTTTACTATTGTTAAAATTAAATATTGTTTATTCTCAATGCGACTTTCAAATTGGGGTTCAATTTCCATCCAAATTCCCTGACACAATTAAAATCAATTTAACAAAAACAGGCCTTATTGAAACTAATTCATCGGAAATAAAAATATTTCTATTTAATAAAATCAAATGCAGACTCGGAATTCAAAATGTTCGAAACTCCAATATAGGGTTTCAACTAGAAGTTAAAGGCAAGCAAGGTTATGTATTAGATTCAATTTGCGATGACAAGGTTGGCTCAATTTTAATGCCAGAAAATGGGCTTAAAACAAATTATTCGTACGATGAAGTAATAAGTCAAAATACTATTTTCCCTCCATCTTGTATATATGTACATGATACAGGTGAATTTAGGGTTAAATACTTTTTTAAATATTGGATTAATGGTATTAGCCAAAAACTGGAAACCCCATGGTTTTATTTTTATTTGCAAAGAAATGATTAAGCAGATACAGGTTTTGTAGAAAATAAATATTAATTTAACGCCTGTACAGATTTAAACGAAGCCCTTGATGTACAGTATTACGAAACGCCCTTGCGTAATTACGATCCCCAAATTGGGCGCTTTAATTGCATAGATGTACTGGCCGAGCAATATTTTAGCTTAACGCCTTACCAGTTTGCAGGCAACAACCCGGTAAGTTTTAATGATCCAAGTGGGGCAAAATTTACTAAAAACGAGCCTACAGTAAACCCTGCCCAATTTAGTAATGTAAAAGAATTATTAGATTATATTTCTAACCACGGCATTGATAATTTTGAAGATAATTTTAATCGCTGGGTATTTGGAGCCGATAACCAAACGGTAGAATTTGGCTCTGGCAATGAGTTTAGTATTAACTCAAATGGTTCGGTTACTTTTAGTTGGTTTGGAGAAAAGTATAACGGCACACCTTCAACATGGCAAAATGCAACTGGCTCATCAGAAGGCAGTGAATCAAAAAGTCTGAATGAACTTGTAATGGGTAGAACCACCCTGCAGATTAAAGAATACTGGGGATATGCCATGTCATGGGGAGAAACCTACTCAGATGCTTCTTATAGCTGGTATGGCGGAGAGCAGCATTATGATGTAATGTGGAGTCATAACTATGAGCTGTACAAAAGCCGTATGCAGCGTGGCGTGTCAGCACAAAGTTCGGGCGACAGGGCAAGTTACGACAGGCAATTACCCGGCTTAAAAGCCCAGTACCGGCGGGAGCAAAGTGCTATACATACAGAGCGCATGATGTATGCCGGCTTTGGGGCAGCCGTGGCAGCGCCTTTTGCAGTTTATGGCGCTTTAGAAAGTGGGGCGGTTGGTGCTGCAATGGGGGTTTATAGATATACCTCATCAGCCTTGGCAGAGGCAGGTATTGAAACAGGAATTCTTGTAAATTCAGCAAAGAATTATTTAGTATCCGCATTGGTAAATGAGGTTAGTTTATATACATCTTCAAGCATTGTGACTGCACTTGGAACTGCTGGCTATCAACACACGGTTACTGGTGGAAATCTTGTAAATGCATTATATTTTACTGGGAGTTTATTTTCGAATTGGCCAGCAGGAGGAAAATATTTAATTCCAATATTACCTCATTAAATTTTTCAATAAAATGAGTAATATAATTTCAATAACAAAGAAGTATAACTTTATCAGAGAGAAAATGCCAGAAAAAAAATTTCGGTATCAAATTAATAGTATTCATAACTTTCTTTTACATTTTGATGAAATAAACTGTTATTCTGCGAAGGAATTTATTGTAAATAAACTTGCAGCATATTTAGATTTTATTGAAATAAATGAAGTAAATTCTAACAAGGAATGCAGCTTTTTGTTTTATGAATATATAGCTCCTGTAGGTGAAATTTATAAAAAACATGCTAAATTTAAGTATTTTATAAGTCTTAAAACCATAACTATTTATTTGATAGTACTTAATTTGTTTTTACTATTGATTAATGGAATTAGTTATTACTTAATCTTAATTAATGTAATTGGAATAGTTGCATTATTAATGATGCATTTTAAAAGTAAGAGTACACGTATTTATAGGGTAGCATGGTAACTGTTCAACAAATATGATAAAAAACATATTTCTTACCGCAGCCTTTTTCCCAGCAACGTCTCCGGCACGGGACGTTGCGTTCCTATCCAGGTGTGAAGCGGCTATAAAAAAGCCTTAACTCCTCCGGCTTTGAGCAGGTAGCCGAAAATGAAGAATTAAAAGAGCACATTTTTAACCACATAGAAATTACC
>JAFDZZ010000167.1 GCA_018266715.1 Bacteroidota bacterium | reverse complement strand
AGGACGATATTTGTGAAAAACTGCTCTTTCCAAAAAATTATAAAAAATTTCAACAATCATTTGAACGTCCAAATTTATCGTACAGTGTTTTTAACCCTTCTGCAAAGCAAACAAAGTTGCTGGAAATACTCAACAACACCCGTGGTAGTACATTAGTGTATTGCAAAAGCAGGAAACAAACACAGCATATTGCCGAAATGCTGCAACTGCACAAGCTTTCGGCAGACTTTTACCATGCCGGTATGAGCAATGAGGAACGAAATAATAAGCAGGGGCAATGGATAAAAAATAATATCCGCATTATGGTTTGCACCAATGCATTTGGTATGGGAATAGATAAACCCGATGTAAGGGTGGTTGTGCATTATGATGTACCCGATTGCCTCGAAAATTATTACCAGGAAGCGGGCCGTGCCGGAAGAGATGGCAAGCGGTCTTACGCCGTTTTATTGTACAACTTTGGCGAAACCGATGCATTGCAATTAAAATCAAAAATAAAATTCCCGGCCCCGGAAGAAGTAAAAAAAGTTTACACTGCATTAATGAATTACCTGCAGGTAGCGGCCGGCTCCGGCGAAGGGATAAGCTACCCCTTTGACCTTGCCGATTTTTCTCAAAAATTTAGTTTGGATAATTTTTTATCGGCCAGTGTAATTGAGTTGCTGGGCAGGCAGGGCATTATTGCATATAATGAAACGGGTTATAATTTTTCTACACTGGTGTTTACCTGCAGTAAAGAAGATTTGGAAGATTTTTTAAAATTGCACCCGGGTTCCGAAACAATCATTAAAGGCCTGCTGCGATCTTACGAAGGAATTTTTGATTACCCGGTAACTATTTTTGAAAATGCGCTTTCCCGATTTTTAAAAATGGCAAAAACAGATGTAGAAAAACATTTAAATGCTCTGCAGCACTATCAAATTGTAAAATATATTGCCCAGCCCGATAAGCAGCAAATTACCCTTTTACAAAACCGTATGTACCTGGATGATTTTAAAATAGACAGCCGGCGAACGGAAACACTAAGGAAACATTATTTGGAAAGGCTGGAGTTCATGATTGCCTATATTGATAATATGAAGGATTGCAGAAACAATTTTATAGCCGGTTACCTGGGCAGTAATGAAAAAGTGGATCCCTGCGGAATTTGTGATAATTGCATCAATAATAAAAGTAAAACCGGGCTTACACATGAAAAGTTCCGTCAATTATCTGGTAAAATAATCGAAATATTACTACAAAATCCGCAACCGGTAAAGCAGCTTTTACTTATACTTAAACCGCTCCCCCATACCGAAATATGGCAGGTTATAGATTTTATGCTGGCAGAAGGAATGGTTACTAAAGAACCTGGAAATGAAATATTAGCGCTAAAAAAGTAAACGGTATATAAAATAAAAAAGGGACCAAGATAGAAATCTAGTCCCGCTTTAAAATCCAATATCCTATGAAAAACCAAGGCAAATATATTTGCAGTTTTATAAAAAACCAAGCTTTTTTTACATTTTTTGTAGAATATGTACTACAAATTTATCCACAATTTTACAAATTTCTTCTACTCTTCTCATTATCAACAACTTAAAACATAGAAAAATTTAAATATTTATTAAAAAAAATTTACAAGTTTATTGCCAGTATTATTAATGTGTTACTAAAAAAACAATCCTTTTTTTCGCCTCCGGGTACTACCACCTAAACCCAATGAACCCAAAAGTGAACGTACAATGGTATTGCCTGCAGTTCTCATCATGCTTTTTACCACGGAGTTGTTGGCCACTTTTTCCAGTGTTGAGGGTTCTTCTTTAACCGGTTTGCTGTTTTCTGCAGGGGATTCTTCAGCAGCAATTTTTAATTTTTCGGTAAGTATTTCATAGGCGCTTTTGCTGTCGGTATCGGCATTGTACTTTGCAATGAGTTTGCTTTTGGCATTTATAGATGAAATTTCTGTTTCAGTTAAAATATCCATTCGGCTCCTGGGGCTGCAAAGCATTACATGCACCAATGGCGTGGGAATTCCTTTTTCATTAAGCAGGGTAACCAATGCTTCACCAATACCTAATTGCGTAATTAAATCTTCGGTTTTATAAAATGGCGTTTCAGGATAATTATCTGCAGTTTGCTTAATGGTTTTTCTGTCGGCTGCGGTAAAAGCTCTCAGGGCATGTTGCACTTTTAAACCGAGTTGGCCCAGTATGCTGGCCGGTACATCCATGGGGTTTTGGGTACAAAAGAAAATTCCAATTCCTTTACTCCGTATGAGTTTAATAATGGTTTCCAGTTGCTCCAGCAAGGCCTGGCTGGCTTCCTGGAAAATAAGGTGTGCTTCATCTATAAACATCACCAGCTTGGGTTTATCCAAATCGCCTTCTTCGGGCATGGTAGCATAAAGTTCGGCCAGCATTTGCAGCATAAAGGTGCTGAACATTTTGGGCTTATCCTGTATATCCGTAACTCTTAAAATATTGATAACGCCTCTCCCGGTATCATCAATGTGTAAAAGATCTTCCACTTCAAAACTTTTTTCCCCAAAGAAAATATCGGCCCCCTGCTGTTGCAGTTCGATCACTTTTCTTAAAATTGTTCCTGTAGATGTGGTGGAAATTTTTCCGTATTCCTTTTCAATTTCTGCTTTACCTTCTGCACCTATGTATTGAAGTACTTTTATAAAATCTTTGAGATCCAGCAACGGCATTTGGTTGTCGTCGCAATATTTAAAAATAATGGCAACCAGGCCGCCTTGAGTATCATTTAAACCAAGAATTTTACTCAGCAATACCGGGCCAAATTCACTTACGGTTGCCCGGAGTTTAACACCGTCTTTACCGGTAAGGGTGAGCAGTTCTGCAGGAAACTGTGCTGGCGTATAAGCCAGTTTAAGTTTTTGGTACCGTTCATTTATTTTATCGTTGGCTTCCCCTTTTGCTGCAATACCGCTAAGGTCGCCTTTAATGTCCATGAGTAAAACCGGCACACTGGCATCACTTAAATACTCGCTGATCACCTGCAGGGTTTTGGTTTTACCGGTACCGGTAGCCCCGGCAATTAAGCCATGCCTGTTCATGGTTTTAAAGGGTAGAAAAACACCCGCATCGTTTATCACTTCGCCATTTAAAATACCTGCGCCAATTTGTATACTTTCGCCTTTAAAGGTATATCCGTTTTTTATAAGCTGAATAAATTCGTCCTGGGTAGCCATGCTTAAACTATTTTTGTGCGGAAAGGTACGAAGCAACAGGTATTTTATTATTAAAATATAAAAAATTATTCATCCTTTAACCGTTCAACCCTTCTTTTATCCCTTGATCTAATATGACCGAAATCTTAAACTCGTCTATTTCAATTATCCTACATTTGTAAACTTAATTTTTTATCATGAATAAAATTCTTTTTAATGTTTTGATTTTGTGTACAGCATTACCTGCTATGGCACAAAAAGTAAAATTTACGGAGTATGATTTAAAAAATGGATTGCATGTGGTGCTTCACCAGGACAAATCAGCTCCCGTTGTAGCCGTGAGTGTAATGTACCATGTAGGCAGTAAAGATGAGCAACCCAACCGTACCGGTTTTGCCCACTTTTTTGAACACCTGTTATTTGAAGGAAGCGAAAACATAAAGCGGGGTGAATTTATGAAAATTGTAAGCAGTAATGGCGGCCAAAATAACGCCAATACCACCCAGGACCGCACTTTTTATTATGAAGTATTCCCTTCAAACCAACTGGCTACCGGCCTCTGGCTGGAAAGCGAACGTATGCTTCACCCGGTAATTAATGAAATAGGCGTTAAAACACAAAATGAAGTGGTGAAAGAAGAGAAAAGATTGAGTAACGATAACCGCCCCTATGGCAATATCTTAAGCTCAGCCTTCGAAAAACTATTTACCAAACACCCCTATCGTTGGACACCCATTGGCAGCATGGCCGATTTAGATGCTGCAACCTTAGCGGAGTTTCAGGCCTTCAATAAAAAGTATTATATCCCCAATAATGCCGTACTGGTAATTGCCGGCGATATAGATATTGCAAAAACTGAGCTTTGGGTAAAACAATATTTTGAAGACATTCCTTCGGGCCAAAGGATCAGCAGAAATAAAATAACGGAAGACCCCATTACCAAAGAAATCATAGATACCGCTTACGATAGCAATATCCAAATACCGGCCATTTTATGTGCATGGCGTACTCCCGGAATGACGGATAAAGAATCCAAAGCGCTGGAGATGGTATCTGCCGTACTCAGCCAGGGCCAAAGCAGCCGGCTCTATAAAAAAATGGTTGATACCAAAAAAAATGCCCTTGCCGCAGGTTCTTTTAATTACGCATTAGAAGACTATGGCGCTTACTTTACGTTTGCCATTCCCAATAACAATACGCCTTTAGATACTTTATTGAAAGACATTGATGAAGAAGTTGCAAAAATCCAGGATTCGTTAATTAGCGAAACGGAATACACCAAACTTCAAAACCAATTTGAAAACAGCTATGTAAGTACCAACAGCAAAATGCTGGGTGTGGCCGAAAACCTGGCAAATGGATATACCTTTTTTAAGAATACCAATGAAATTAATATGGAGCTGGATGAAATAAGGAAAGTTACAAGGCAGGACATACAAAATGTTGCCAAAAAATACCTCAATAAAAATCAACGGCTGGTGTTATATTACCTGCCCAAAAAATAATAACCCATCATTATTTAATACGCTTTATTAAATACTATCAAAAATGAAAAAAATTATTCCACTTTTAATAGGATTGTTTTGTTTGAATATGGGAATGGCCCAGGTAAAAAAAACAAGCCCTTCCAAAAAGAAAACCGTTAAGAAAGTACAACTCACCGGTAAACCTATAGCCACAATAGATCGCAGCAAAAGGCCCAAGCCGGGCCCGGCGCCGGTTATTACGCTTAAAGACCCGGTAATTTATAATTTACCCAATGGCATTACACTTTTAGTAGTGGAAAACCATAAGCTGCCCAAAGTAAGGGCCAGTTTTTTTGTAGATTACGGACCCGTTTTTGAAGGAGAAAAAGCCGGTACGCTTGACCTTGTTGGGGGTATGCTTGCCGAGGGAACCACTAAAAGATCAAAAGAAAAATTTGACGAAGCCGTAGATCTCATTGGCGCCGATGTAAATTTTTCTGCCAGCGGTGCATCCGCAGGTTCGCTAACCCGTTACTTTGAAAATGCTTTTAGCTTAATGGCCGAAGGTTTACAGCATCCGGCATTTACCCAGGAGTCGTTCGACAAATTAAAATCAATGACCATTACCGGCTTAAAAACCGAAGAAAAAAGCACACCACAAATTGCCTCAAGGGTTTATAAAGCCTTAAGTTATGGCAAGCACACGGCTCAAGGTGAATTTACCACAGAAGAATCCGTAAAAAAAATAACATTAGATGATGTAAAGGCTTCGTATAAAGATTATATCACTCCTTCCCGTTCTTATTTAACGTTTGTTGGCGATATTACAGCAGCCGCTGCAAAATTGCTTACCGAAAAATATTTGGGCAAATGGATGGGCAAAAAATTACCCGTACCTACAGCGCCTAAAGCAGAAAACCCGGCAAAAACCGAAATTGATTTTGTAAATATTCCCACGGCGGTACAGGCCGAAATAAGGGTGGGTAATATTGTAAATAACCCTTTAAGCAATCCCGATTACCATGCCTTACTTTTAGCTAATTATATTTTAGGCGGCGGTGCAGAATCAAAATTATTCATGAACCTAAGGGAAAAACACGGGTTTACGTATGGCAGTTACTCCAGTGTAGGCAACGGCAGGTTCCCCTCTTTATTTACTGCAACTGCAGCCGTAAGAACTGAAAAAGTGGATAGCGCTTCAGCAGAAATTTTTAAGGAAATACTTGCCATGAGAGATGGAAAAGTAACAGCAGAAGACCTTGCCAATGCCAAGGCATTATTTAACGGCAGTTTTGCCTTAGGTATGGAAGACCCTGCAAAAACCGCCACCTATGCCAGCAATATTCTTATTAACGGCTTGGAAAAAGATTTTTACCGCACTTTTCTTCAAAAAATTAATGCAGTAACATTAGAAGACATTAAACGGGTATCACAACAATATTTTAGTGAAAACAACTCCAGGATTTTAATTGCCGGCAATGCCGATAAAATTGTTCCCGGGTTGCTTAAGTATGGATTCCCCATTAAAAAGTACGACAAGTTTGCCGACCCGGTAGTGGAAGAAGTAAAAGAAGTAAAGGCTGATGCATCGGTAAAAACAACCGATAAAGTTTCTGCATTTGATATTGTAGAAGGCTACCTAAAAGCCATTGGCGGTAAAGAGGAATTGAAAAAAATAAACAGCAGCTCAACCACCCTTTCGATGGAAGTAATGGGCCGCAGCTTTGAGGGTACCGAAAAAAAGATGTTACCCAACTCTACCGCAATGGAATTAAAGATGGGCACAATGACTATTTTTAAACAGGTATTTAATGGCACCAGCGGTTACCAGCAACAAGGGCCTCAAAAAAAGGATTTAGATGAAGATGAAACCAAAGAAATGAAAGATGAAACCGGTATTTTTCCTCAACTGAATTACCTAAGAAGCGGGTATAAACTGGATTATCTTGGGGCAGGCAATTACAATAACGAACCCACTTACCGCTTAAAAGTGGTAATGCCCAGCGGCAAAACAGCCATTCAGCAATATTCCATAAAAACGGGTTTATTATTACAGGAAGAAGCCACCAATGCAAAAGGCGAAGTGGAAATATCC
>JAFDZZ010000166.1 GCA_018266715.1 Bacteroidota bacterium | reverse complement strand
TTCAGGGTTCTGTTCGCTATTCATCAAATAAAACATGAACCAACATCTTCAACACATACTCTCCATTATTCAGCAGGAAGGCAATTTAAGTGCCGAACAAAAAGAGGCACTTGCCAAATCAATCAAAAATGCAGATAAAGAACTGGAGATAACCGCCTTCAAACTCGACCGAACCGAAAAAGTAAAACGCACCACGGCTATTCTTTTGGAAGAGACTATTGCCGAATTGGAGCAAAAAAGAAAAGTGGTGGAGGAAACGAACGATGCCTTACAGAAGTCATTGGCAGATTTAAGAGCAGCGCAAGCGCAACTCATCCAATCTGAAAAAATGGCCTCGCTCGGTGAACTCACCGCAGGTATTGCCCATGAAATACAAAACCCTTTGAATTTTGTAAATAATTTTTCGGAAGTAAGTACAGAATTGGTTGATGAAATGAATGAAGAAATAACAAAGGGCAATATAGAAGATGCAAAGGAAATAGCGAATGACCTGAGACAAAACTTAGAAAAAATAAATCATCACGGCAAGCGGGCCGGTGAAATCGTAAAAGGTATGTTGCAACATTCCCGTAAAAGCGAAGGCAAAAAAGAGCCAACAGATATTAATGCCTTGTGTGATGAATATTTACGATTGGCTTATCATGGTTTAAGGGCGAAGGATAAAACTTTCAATACTGAATTCAAAACCGAGTTTGAACATTCACTTCCAAAAATTAATGTTATACCGCAGGATATAGGAAGGGTGATTTTGAATTTAATTAACAATGCATTTTATGCGGCGAATGAAAAGAAGAAACAACAGCCGGACGGTTATGAGCCCACGGTATCTGTAATTACAAGAAAGGAAGGAAATAAGATTGAGATTAAAGTTATGGACAATGGCATTGGTATTCCAGATAACATCAAAGGCAAAATCTTCCAACCTTTCTTTACCACAAAACCCACCGGGCAGGGAACAGGGCTGGGGTTGAGTTTAAGTTATGATATTGTAAAAGCACATGGTGGGGAGATAAAAGTGGAAACCACAAATGCTGAAGGATCAACTTTTAAGATACAATTACCCATATCATAATGAAATACATTTTATTATTGTTTGTTTTGTTCTGCGCCTGCTTCAATGTACCGGCACAGGAAAAGTCTAAAGACGAATTGCTCAAAGAACTGGAGCAACATCCGCAGAAGGACAAGAAGCGGGTTGACATCCTGATTGAAATGATCAATTCGCCTCAATTTGCTTCCAAAGTAAAAGTGTCCTGGCAGGAAGAAGCCCTGGCGATATCCCAAAAAACAGGATACAAATTAGGAGAAGGCAATGCCCTGCTATTTTACTATTCCAATGCAGATCCGGAATCGGGATCACCTGAGGCAGACTCGATTCTAAATAAACTGAAAATCATTGAAAAGACAGTAAATAATAAAATATTTACAGGCCGTTTGCTCACCAACCTGGGAATTGTTCATACTGATCAGGGGAAAGAATCTGGAGTAGATGAATTACTAAAAGCAGCAACATTATTCACTGAAGCAGGATATTACCAGGGTATTTCCTCAGCATACGGAGCAGTATCAGATTATTACCTGAACGTAAATACAAATTATCCCCTGGCCATGGATTATGCGCTCAAGAGTTTGCAAATCGCCGAAAAAGAAAAGAGTCCTTATTTCCAAAGACGTAACTGGGTCAACATCGGATTTATTTATTCAGCCATTGCTGATTATGAAAATGCATTGCATGCTTTTAAAAAAGCGAATCACTTTGCAGAAATGGAAAAAAAATCTTACGCACAGGAGCCGATACTGAATGGCATGGGAGAAATGTACCGCTTCATGGGAAAGTATCCTGAGGCACTCAATGCTTACCAGGGTGCGATTGAAAAGAGCAGATCGAGTATATCTATTTCCATGTATGAAAGCAACATTGCTGATGTTTATACCCGAATGGATAGTTTACCCCAGGCCTTTTACTATGCATTTCGTTCACTTGATACCGCCCGTATTTACAAAGACACAGTAGGGATATCATGGATTGATGGCATTTTATCCCGTGCATACTTAAAGAAGAAAATGCCCGATAGCGCCATTTACTATGCAAGCATTGGGCTCCGTATTGCACAAGACAATCAATTGCCTGAGTTTGTGAGAGACAATGCAAAAGGCTTATCTGATGCCTATGCAGCCCTCCACGATTATGCCAATGCATATAAGTACAACCTTCAGTATAATATGGTTAAGGACAGCATTCTCAATGCCGAGTCCCGAAACAGAACGGCTATGCTTAAGCACAATAATGACCTTTCTAAAAAAGAGGCCGAAATCAATCAACTTACCCAGCAAAAGAAAGAGCAGCGAATCATCTTACTCAGTATTTCCATCGTGCTGGGTTTGCTAATAATATCAGCCATCGGCTTATTGCGAAGCATTCGGCAGAAACAAAAAGCGAAAACAGAAATTCAAAATGCTTATAAAGAATTGCAATCCACCCAAGCACAGTTAATCCAATCCGAAAAAATGGCTTCGCTCGGTGAACTCACCGCCGGCATTGCCCATGAAATACAAAACCCGTTGAATTTTGTAAATAATTTTTCTGAAGTAAGTACAGAGTTGGTTGATGAAATGAAAGAAGAATTATCAAAATCAAATTATGAAGATGCCAATGCCATTGCAGATGATTTAAAACAAAACTTAGAAAAGATTAATCATCATGGTAAACGGGCCGGTGATATTGTAAAAGGAATGTTGCAACACAGCCGTACTAGCACAGGGCAAAAAGAACTCACTGATATCAATTCTTTGTGTGATGAATATTTACGGCTGAGTTATCATGGGTTGAGGGCAAAGGACAAATCATTCAACGCCGAAATGAGAACTGATTTTGATACATCGCTGCCAAAAATAAATCTAGTGTCACAGGATATTGGGAGGGTAGTCTTGAATTTAATCAATAATGCATTTTATGCGGTGAATGAAAAAAAGAAATCAGGAATTGAAGATTATAATCCAACTGTTAATGTTAGCACAAAAAAAAGTAATGATAAGGTTGAAATAAAAGTGAGTGATAATGGAAGTGGTATTCCTGAAAAGATAAAAGACAAAATCTTTCAACCATTTTTTACCACAAAACCTACAGGAAGCGGTACAGGATTAGGGTTGAGTTTGAGTTATGATATTGTAAAGGCGCATGGTGGGGAGATTAAGGTAAATTCGAAAGAAGGAGAAGGAACAGAATTTATAGTACAATTGCCAGTTGTCTGAAACACGGATTAATTGGATTACACTGATGACACAGATTAGAGTAATGTAAAATATCAGTGGAATCCTGCAATCAGTGTCAATCTGTGATACAGACAATGTATGATACTTAAAAGTGCAAGACCGAGATTAAAGAAATACTCTGAATTATTAATTATGGCAGATTTAAAATTTAAAGACATAACAGAAAAAATAATAGGCGCTTCTTTTGAAGTTCATAAATTTCTTGGCAATGGATTTCAGGAAGTAATTTATCAAAGGGCCCTTGCCTGGGAACTAACACAAGCTGGGCTATCTTTTGCCAGAGAAATTGAACAAGAAATATTTTATAAAGAACTTCCTGAGCCCATTGGAACAAGAAGAGCTGATTTTGTAGTGGAGGGAAAAGTTTTAGTTGAGCTAAAGGCAGTTTTTGAATTAGAAGATGTACACCTTGCACAAGTACTAAATTACCTGAAAGCGTACAAACTTGAAGTTGGCCTGTTAATTAACTTTGGAAGTAGAAGCTTAACTTTTAAAAGGCTTGTACTATAAAACAAAACCTGTGAAATCCATAAATCCGTGCCAATCTGTGATTCAGACAATTAATAAAAAATGAAACTGAATAAAACTTTAGTAGCTGCAGTCCTGAAAGCATACCATGAATATTGGGATGCTTATTTAAAAGGTGATATGCAAACCATGTCCTACTGGTTGCATGACAAGGTTCAAATGATCGGTTCGGGAAGAGGAGAGTTTTTTGACAACAAAAAAAAGACAATCCAATATTATAAATCTACGGCAAAACAGGTAGCGTGTAAAACGGATATGAGAAACCGGAAGATCACGGTTCGGCCAGTAGGCAATGAAATACTGGTGAATGAAGAGTGTGATTTTTTTGTATTGAAGGATTCCGTTTGGACTTTTTATGGAGAAGGTCATATATCTACTTTGTTTACCAAAAATAATAAAGGTTGGAAAATTATCCAGGAACATGGCTCCATGCCGGTCGCCAATACCAGCAAAGGACAACAGGTGAATATCAATAAGATCAAAGCAGAGAATATCCGTTTGAAAGAAGCTGTAAATAGAAGAACTATTGAACTG
>JAFDZZ010000165.1 GCA_018266715.1 Bacteroidota bacterium | reverse complement strand
GGCCTGTTTGTAAAATATGGAATGATGACGGACGATAAGTTCCTGGAGAAGGCCAACAAATTTTTTATTCTGCAGGACACCGCCGGAACATTTTATACGCTGGACGAATATAAACAGGCAACAGAAACCCTTCAAAAAAATAAAGAGGGCAAGCAGGTCATTTTGTACAGCACCAATCCCATACAGCAGGACGCATACATTCAGCAGGCTAATGCAAAAGGATACCGGGTAGTAAAAATGGAAACCCTGGTGGATGCCGCATTTATTAATAGCATGGAGATGAAATGGACGGATGTGATTTTTACCCGTGTGGATGCCGATATTGCGGATAACCTGGTGGATAAAACCGATGCCGCCGAAAGTGTATTGGGTAAAGAAGATGCCGAAAAACTCAAAAAATTATTTGAACAACCGGCCGATAGTCTTCATATACAAGTGGAGGTAAAAGGCCTAAGCCCCGAAGCGCCCCCTGTAACGGCTACAAGGCCGGAGCAAATGCGGCGTATGAAGGATATGGCAGCTATCGGTGGTGGTATGGCGGCCTTTTATGCACAAATGCCGGATGAAGTAAATCTTACCATTAATGGCAACCATAGTATTTTTAAAAATATTCTTGCAGAAACCGATGAGGCCGTACAACATAAGCTGGTTAAAAATCTTGCAGACCTTGCCTTGCTTTCCCAGGGATTATTAAATGGTAAAAACCTAACCGATTTTATCAGCCGAAGCGTTGACCTGATGGAAAAAAAGTAAAACAATTTTTAAAGCCGGAATTTAAAAGCCGGCTTTTTTCTTTTAAAAAATTTCTTTGGGCCAATCAAATTTTAACGAACGTTACGTACACAAAGAAAAGCGCTGTAATGGTTACAAGCTCCACCCATAGGGAAAGTTTGCCATTCCTTATTGGGGCCGGTTTTAAAACGGTTAGTTTTCCTGCTTGGCTATAATTTCTTTTTTCATTTTTTCCCAAAGCCCGTCAAATGCATGGTGGTTTTCTTCCCGCCATTTTTTACTAAAACTCTTCATTTTCTCTTCTTTATCTTTTTGAGTTAAGTTAAAAAAAGAGGTAATGGCTTCCTTGTTGTGTTCAAATGCTATTTGGTTATAATGTTCCTTTAGTTGTTGCTCCTGCCGTATATTCATCCGGGTAATTTCAGCTTCCATCTCTTCCCTCAGTTTTACTTTTTCATCGTAACTGCCTACGGGTAATATGATTTTGGCAATTACCGGCATCAGCTCTATTAACATGAGAATAAATACAATGAGATAATAGCGCATTTGCAGCGCCTTGTTATTCTTTACCAGGTTGTTCAGGGCTTCAATACGGGTTAAAAACCCGTTGTTAAAGTAAGCGGCAAATGCAGCTTCTTCATGGGCAATGTCCCGGTCAATTTTTTTTAATGCGGCATCGGCGCTATCTATATTGGGTAGTGTTGTTTTTGCCATTTGCTGGTATTCGGCATCAATTTTTTCATATTCGGCTTTTTTGGCCAGGGCAATGGTTTTAAGGCCAACCTTACCGGTACCGCCACTGCCATCGGATTCGGCCAGGTAATTTTCTCTTGCCTTTTGCACGGCATCATATTTTTGGGTGAGTTGTTGTTGCAGAGCGAGTTTGCCTGATGTTAAGGTTATTTTTTGTTGGGCGTAGAGCGTATCCAGCTCTTGCCGTTTTGTAATTTTTCTTTTTTCATTATCCAGCGAAGTTTGAAGTTTAATTTCTTTATTAAACATATAGAGTATGGCCGGCTGGGCCATAAAAAAACCAATGGTAAGCGCCAGTAATCCACGAAAAAATATGGGTAAAAATTTATGCTTATTGGTTTTGGTGATTCCTTTAATGAGTGTTCTGTCAATACTGAGTATGATGAAACCCATAAAGATTCCCAATGCCGCCGCCGGGTAAATGGAATCCATCACCGTGCTGAAAAAATACGTCCAGGCCAGTGTGGCAAACAGCCATGTGGCCAGCACGCTCATCCCAATAATTCTATAACGGTTTCGATCAATTACGGCATCTACGAGCAATTCTTTTTCGGCTGTGGACAGCCACCATAAAAATTCGGTAAATGCAGATGGGCTATAACTCACCCGATGGGTAAGAGCGCTATTTTTTTCCATTAATTAAAAATTAATTGTTAAGGGTAATTGTCAGCAATAGGAGAGTTGAGTATGAAGCAGGTGCAAAATAATATCTTTTCAATTCTTAATACCCGAAATTGACGGGTTTTGAATAAATAAACAATACATTAACAGATGGCCCGCCGCAAAATTTAAACCTGTAAACTGCATTTTTGGTCAAATGCTTATCTTTGCCCGCTTTTTTAACGGTTTAAAACATACTAATTTTACATTATGATGAAGTTTAACTTATCTCTGTTATTTATTTTAGCCCTGGTGTGGAATTTGCAGGCCCAAAGTTCCAAAGGCCTGGGCAGCAATGACCCGGAAGCCAAAAAAGTTTTGGATGAGGTGAGTTCCAAATTCAGAACGTATAAAACCGTTCAGGCAAAGTTTGTTCTAAAAGTGGAAAATGGTTCCGGCAAAAGCATGGGTACAAAATCCGGTACTGTTTTTATGAAAGGTTCAAAATACCGCATTTCCCTTCCCGACCAGGAAATTTTTTCCGATGGCGCCAATGTATGGACGATGAATAAAGAAGATAATGAAGTAACCATAACAAAAATTGATCCATCCGGCGGCTCCTTAACGCCTCAAAAACTTTTTACGAATTTTTACGATAAAGATTTTTTATATAAACTGAACGGGCTAACGGCTTTAAACGGTAAAAAAATGAAGGAAGTGGAGTTAACGCCGGTGGATAAAACAAAACCATTTTTTAAAGTGTTATTATATGTTGATAAGTCGGCAATAAACACCACCAAAATTTTTGAAAAAAACGGTAACCGCTATACCTACAGTACCAGTAGCTTTAAGCCCAATACCGCCATTGCCGATGCTACCTTTATTTTTGATGCCAAAAAATACCCAGGTGTAGAAGTGGTGGATTTGCGCTGATTCTGTTTCAGCCGGTTTCATTTATTACCGGTTTCTATATTTTTCTTTTAATGCATATTGCATAAAAAGCATATAGCCAATTATTCCACTTACTAAAATTATAAAAAACCAAAATGACTTTTGGTGCATTTTTAAAAATGGATTTTTGTAAATTTTGTAGGTGCCAATTATTACAATGAACAACTGTATGACTATTAACAGGAGGTAAAAAAAAGGTACCAGTAAGGATTCTAATAAATACTTTGTTTTATTAATTTTTTAAATTCAGTTTCCCCAGCGATAAGTTGTTACAGGCAATCCTGCAAGGTCTAAAACCCTGTCCACCACCGTAGCGGCCAGCGCTTCGATGGTTTCAGGCTGGCTATAAAATGAAGGTGTGGCGGGGCAAATAATACCTCCAGCCAGGGTAACGGTTTCCATGTTTCGGATGTGGATGAGGTTATATGGCGTTTCTCTTACCACGCAAATTAATTTTCTTCTTTCTTTAAGGATTACATCCGCACTGCGGGTAATTAAATCATTAGATGTACCGGCGGCAATTCTACCCAGTGTACCCATACTGCATGGGCATATAATCATGGTTTGGTATTGACCGGATCCCGATGCAAAAGGAGCCGTAAAATCAGTATTGGAAAACGACCGGGTTCCTTCGGGAACAGTAAAATTTTCTCCCAATTCTGTTTCCCAAACCTGTTTTGCATTTTCGGTAACCACAACCGACACCTCGTTAATATATTGATGGAGTTGCTGCAATTTTGTTAATAATTGCCGGGAATACACTGAGCCGCTGGCCCCGGTAATGGCTATAACAATTTTTTGCATGAAATGGTCGTTTTACGCTTAATTTAGACTAAGCTACTAAAATAATTTTTGATGAAAAAACGAAGTGCTCCGCTTTGCCTCGCTTTAATGATAATGATGGCCCTTTCCTTCACTTATAAACCTGCCCCAAAAATAAACTGGATGAGTTTTGAAGAGATGCAGGAAGCCTATCAAAAAGAACCCCGCCCGGTTCTCATTGATCTGTACACCACCTGGTGCGGCTGGTGCAAAGTAATGGATAAAAAAACCTATACCCACGCTAAACTGGTGGAATATGTGAACCAAAATTTTTATGCTGTAAAATTTAATGCCGAAACAAAAGCAAGCATTTCTTTTTTAGGCAAAGATTATACTTACAATAAAAAAGAA
>JAFDZZ010000164.1 GCA_018266715.1 Bacteroidota bacterium | reverse complement strand
GTTTTCAATGCCATTGCAATAACCCAGTTCCCGGATCATTTCCAAATCGTAATTCACCCGTTCACTAATGCGCTGGGCTTCTATATATTTTCCAATACTTTTAAAATAGGTTTCCTGTGCACCCAGTTCATCTTGTATTTCATGCACCACTTTGGTGAGCATATCTTTTGGAGCCAGGTAAAGATTGGCCGGGAAGATGGCGGCATTATCCACCGACGAAATTCTTTTTCCGGTACTCAACTCCAAAGTGTCAATACTTTCAATTTCATCTCCAAAAAATCCTATGCGGTAACCAAAATCCACATAGGGCAAATTAATATCTACCGTATCGCCTTTAACTCTAAAAGAACCTCTTTCAAAATCGCCCTGGCTGCGGTGGTAAAGCGAGTTTACCAATGCATGCAAAAAACCCTGGCGGGAAATAGTTTGCCCTTTTTGAATGCGGATAATGCCATTTTCATATTCCGTGGGGTTGCCCATGCCGTAAATGCAACTTACGCTGGCTACCACAATTATATCTCTGCGGCCGCTGAGCAATTGTGCCGTTGCCTGCAGGCGGAGTTTATCCAGCTCTTCGTTAATGCTTAAATCTTTTTCAATATAAACATTGCTGGTAGGTATATAGGCTTCGGGTTGGTAGTAATCATAATAACTTACAAAATAGCCCACCGCATTATCGGGAAAAAACTGCTTGAACTCGCCGTAAAGTTGGGCAACCAGGGTTTTATTATGGGTAATAACCAATGTGGGTTTTTGCACTTTGGCAATTACATTGGCCATGGTAAAAGTTTTACCACTGCCGGTAACGCCCAACAGCGTTTGGTAACGCTCGCCATTTAAAATGCCTTCGGTGAGTTGTGCAATAGCTCCGGGCTGGTCGCCGGCAGGTTGGTAAGTCGCATTGAGACTAAAGGACATTCTCTAAGGTACAAATTTTACCAATAGGCTGCCGTTCTAATCTCGCCAAGTACCGCCGGGTAAATTTTACGATAAAGCTGGTCTAAAATAGACTCTTTATTGGGGTCGGTAAATTTATTTTTATTTACAATGGCCCAATCATTTTGGGTAAGCGCCCTGCTGTCCCCGGTATAAGTGCCCATTTCTTCATACCACTCGTACTGTTCATTAATTGTTCTGTAACGGATCCGGTTGCCCGTGGCTACATCATTAATTGCAACTTCCATAGTGGCTTTTGCAATAAAGTTGCGGTAAGTAATATTTAATGTGGCATAAACGGTTTTAAAAATAGGTTGATTTAAAGAGTCCCGGCCTACCTCTACATAGCGGCTGATATTAAGGTTGCGATAGTTTGTATTAGGGTACGGCACATGTAATTTTTTTAAATTAAGATTTACTTCCCAGTCGGGAATAAGCTGGTCTCTACGGATCTCCCAATCGCCATAAAATTTTGCCGGGTAATTATTACTGTACGATGTGTTGGAAAGATCCCGGATTAATTTTTGCTGAAAATATTCATTACTGTAATTATAGTAACTGCTTCCCCAGCCACTGCGGTTAAAAAAAGAATTATCCCTTACCGGGTTAATCACCACAATAACCGTGGCATTATTAAACGCTTCTTTCATTTTTTCTTTAGCGTCTTTAAAACCCGGTGATAGCTTGTTTGCCTTTTCAAAATAATTATAAGCTTTTTTTAATTCACTCCTGTTTTTAGTGTTCAGAAGGGAAGTGCCGGCATTATAATAATACCAACTTGCACTGTCTTTGGCTTCAAAAAGCTCAGCTGAAAAATTTTGCGGGGTTACCAGCTTAAAAGCAGCGGAAGAATTAATAATACGGTTATACGCTTTTTGCAAATCCTCGTATTCATCAATAATATGGTCCCATTGAGAAATATTTTTAGCAGCGCCTATCCGGGCTGCATTTATATTCGCTAAATGGTTATTCAAAATATCTTTATATAAAATGGGAATTGCCGTTGACGCCTCATCATTGCCGGGGGATTTCTCCAGTTTTTTTATGGCTTCCTGCAAAGATTTATCGGGGTTGCTCCGTTCTAAAAAACTTTTATTGCTGCGGCAGGATGTTGCAACAAGAATCATCCAGGAGGCATAGAATAGTAAATGTTTCGTCATAATAAATGTGATAAAAATAAGACAAACTAAGGCCGTTTAAGTATAAATGGCCGAATGGCAAATATCAATAATTTAACAAAGAGAATGATAAAAAAAGGTTTCAGCAAGACTCCATTCATCTATTTATTTTGCCATTCATCACAAATGCAATCTAAATTATAATAAATTAAATTTCGTAATATATTAAAATACAATTAATTGCAATAAATAGATGTTTTTACGACCAACTACCTTAAAAAAAACAGTATTATGTTTAACATAGTACCAAATATTCCACTATCTTTGTGTTGTAAATGAAAGGAGGAGAATAAATGAAAGGCCTATCTCTCCGCCTCTCAAATACAAAGTATAGCCATGATAAAATAATTTTTTAAAAACATTTAAGCCTTTGCTGCTGCAGCAGTAAAAATTAAATGAAAAATGTAAGACCATGAATATTGAAAACACAGCGAGCCAGATGCGAAAAGGGGTTTTGGAGTTTTGCATTTTGTCTATAATAAAACAAGGGGAAGCCTATCCTTCGGACATTATTGGCAAGATGAAAGACGCCAACCTGAATATTTTTGAAGGCACGCTTTACCCGCTTCTTACCCGGTTAAAAAATGCAGAATTACTCACCTACCGTTGGGAAGAAAGCACCAGCGGTCCGCCAAGGAAATATTTTTCACTTACGGAAAAAGGGGCAACATTTTACGGGGAGCTGGAAGCTACCTGGAAAGAGCTGGCCAATGCCGTTGAAACCTTAACCCAACCCAGCATTTCTCCATCAACATAAAATAAAGTATAGCCATGAATTTTTTAGTTGATGATCATAAACAACTTCAACCGAAACAACAAAAACAAATTTTTTAAAATGAAACAAGTAATCAATATCAACTTCCAGGGGCGTGTAGTTCCTATTGAAGTTACTGCTTTTGATATACTGAAAAATTATACCGAAAGCCTTAACCGGCACTTTGCCAATGAGCAGGGCAAAGAAGAAATTATTAACGACATTGAAAGCCGTATTGGAGAGCTCTTCCAGGAAAAATTAAAAAGCGGGGCCACCTGTATCACCGAAGAAGATGTAAACAACATCATTAAAAATATGGGCCGCCCGGAAGACTTTGATACCACTGGAGATGAAAGCCAGGCCGGGCAAAACAAGGAAAGTGGCAGCCACACATCTATGGGAGGCGCCGGCTATGCAAAAAAACTTTACCGGGATGAAAATGATAAAGTGTTGGGTGGGGTGTGCAGCGGCCTGGGTAATTATTTTGGCATCGATTCGGTGATCCTAAGGATCATTTTTGTGATCATGTTTTTTTCGGGCATTGGTTTTTTAGCCTATATCATTTTATGGGCCGTGGTTCCCAGCTCAGCCGTAAGCGAAATTGGCTCTTATAGAAAAAAATTATACCGGGATACCGACAATAAATTAATTGCCGGCGTATGTAGCGGCCTCTCCAAATATTTTGGTGTGCCTATTTGGATACCCAGGTTGTTATTTTTAATTCCCTTTTTAAGTTTTGCTTTTAAATGGGGCCACTGGGGCGGCCTAAGTTTCCCCGATTTTTTGAGCTTTAGCTTTAGCCCAGGCTCCTTCCTGGTGTACATAATCCTTTGGCTGGTATTGCCCGAAGCTACCACTACTGCCGAAAAGCTGGAAATGAAAGGTGAAAAAGTGGATATGAACTCCATTAAAAATTCGGTAGTGGAAGAAATGAAAGGCGTAAAGGAAAGGGCAGAAAAGCTGAGCAAAGAAGCTGCCGGTATAGCCCGGGAAAAATCTAAGGTTATGGGAGCGGAGTTTAGTGGCGCCGTAAAACGCAACAGGAATCCAATTGGTAATATTGTTGCCGGCTTTTTTAAAATAATTTTTTATATCATTTTCGGCAGTATTGCCATCGGCCTTGTCTTTGCCCTGTTTGGGCTTGCCATTGCAGCTATTGGCGTATTTCCAATAAAAGATTTTGTTTTTAACGGCGCATTACAAAATTGGCTCGCCTGGGGCACACTCATCTTTTTTATTGCCGTTCCCATTGTAGGGGTTATCACCTGGATTATACGCCGGTTAACCCGTGTGCGTTCAGGAAATAAAAACCTGGCTTTTGGCTTCTCCATTTTATGGCTGCTGGGTTGGGTTTGTTTTATTATGCTATTGGCCAATGTAAGTAAGGATTTTCGCCGTACCAATAATCCTGCAGAACAATTCATCACTTTGGCAAACCCCCATGTGAGCAGGATGGATATCACGGCAGACGATCCGGATAAAACTTTTTTTAGAACAAACTGGAGCCGGTTTGATTTATATGAAGCGTTGGATAGTGATACCGTATATGTAAGAAACGTTGTGTTTAAAATTGAAAAATCAGAGACCGACAGTTTTAGGGTAAGTATAATGCGTATTGCCCGTGGGCAAAGCCGTACCGCTGCCGACACCACTGCCCGTAACATTCAGTACAACGTTATTCAAAAAGACTCCACGTTACTCATTGATAAAGGCATTGCCATTACCAAGCAGGAAAAGTTCAGGAACCAATATGTGATTGTACGCATTTATGTTCCCGTAGGTAAACAAATCAATATTGATCGGAGTGTAGGGCGCTGGAACGATGCTACCATTGGATTTTACGATGATGACGACTGGAATTTTGAAACAAAAAAAACCCAGCGTAATTGGGATTATAATACCAATTATATTATGAAAGAAGATGGCATTTATACCCTTGATGGTATTAAAGCCGGCACCTCAAATGATAAAAGCTGGAACGACGAAGATGTTTACGACGGGAAAACCAAAGTGCAAATTGATGAAAACGGCATACGAATTGAAACCGAAAAAGGCAACCCCGGCAAAACCGATGCAGAACTTTATCAATTGGATTCCCTGCAAAAGGAGTTGAAAAACAAAAAGAAAAATATTGAAGACTCGATCCATAAGCTCAATGAAAAAAAGCAACAGGTAAAAGAAGTGCTCCGGCAAAAAGGAGTGGGAGACGATGTTACAGGCGCTACCGCTTTCCATACCTTGCTTATTCCGGTTTATAACCCTTTAATGTAAATCAAAGCCTGTTTCAATAGTTGAGTTGAAGTTGAAGCAAAAAAGTCTCGCTTAAGGGCGGGGCTTTTTCCTTATTTGGTATTAAAATTTAACAGAAAAGCAAATTGAATAATCATAATTTTGTAGCATGATCAGGATGATACTTACGCTGCTCCTCATTTATATTGTTTATAAGTTTGTATTTGAATTTTTAATTCCCCTGTTTAACACTACCCGTCACATGAGCAACAAAGTAAAAGAAATGACGGAAAAAATGCAGGAGCAGGAACGGAAAAAACAAATGGAGGAGCAAAACCATACAGCGCATTCCAATGCCCCAAAGCCCGCTCCCGGGGATTATATTGAATACGAAGAGATAAAATAGAAGAAGCCTTTTTCCTTTCTCCGGGCGCTATGCTGTAACTTCGGGCTATGCAGCGTTACAAAGAAAAATTACATACCCGGTTTCAAGAGATTTATAACGAACTCAATCCACAGCAAAAAAATGCCGTTGACACTATTGATGGGCCGGTAATGGTTATTGCAGGGCCGGGAACCGGAAAAACGCAGATACTTGCGGCACGTATTGGAAAAATTTTGCTGGAAACCGATGAGCTGCCCGAAAATATCCTTTGCCTTACCTATACCGATGCCGGCGTTATTGCTATGCGCAACCGCTTACGGAAATTAATTGGCGCCGATGCGTACAAGGTAAACATTCACACCTTTCACTCCTTTTGTAATGAAGTGATCCAGGACAACCTGTATTATTTTGAAAAAACCAGCCTCAACCCCATTTCCGACCTGGAAGTGATTCAGCTTTTAAAAAATCTTATTGATGGGTTCCCACAGGGCCATCCGCTTAAACGATATCGTGGCGATGTATATTTTGAAATCAATAACCTCAAAAATCTTTTTTCTGCTATGAAAAAAGAAGGATGGACACCGGAGTTCATTGCCCAAAAAACAGCCGAATACCTGTCTCAAATTGAAAGCGATAACAGCAATAAAGATTTTTTTTATCAAACTTCAAGAAAAGGAAAATATGAAAAGGGCGATTATAAGCCCGACTATTACCTGGAGGTGGATCGAATGACTAAACTGGTTGCCGCTGCAAATGAACTTCCCCGTTACCAGCAGCTAATGAAAAAAAACAATCGTTACGATTTTGATGACATGATTAATTGGGTGATTGATGCATTTGAAAAGAATGAAAGCATTTTGGCCCAATACCAGGAGAAATACCATTACCTGCTTGTAGATGAATACCAGGATACCAGCAATACTCAAAACCGGCTGGTGCAACTGCTCATCGGGTTTTGGGAGGTACCCAATATTTTTGTTGTGGGTGATGATGACCAAAGCATCTTTCGTTTCCAGGGCGCCAATATCAGTAATATGAAAGGGATTACCAGGCGCTATATCAATGCCTTAACCAAAGTGATCTTAACCACAAATTACCGCAGCACCCAACCTTTGCTTGATGTTTCCCGGTCGGTAATTGAAAACAACCGGGAGCGGCTCATTAATGATGTTGAATTGGGTAAACTGAATAAAGACCTGGTTTCCGGCAACTCAAAATACCAGGGGCAACCACAGCTGCTGCCGGAAATTATAGCCTATAATTCCATGTTTGAAGAAATGCTGGGCATCACTCAAAAAATACAGCAGTTAATAAATGCCGGAACGGCGCCGGAGTCTATTGCTGTATTGTATAAAGAAAATAAATACGGGGAGGAGTTGTCCAAATTTTTAAGGTTGAAAAATTTGCCGGTGTACAGTAAGCGCAACATCAATTTATTTGAAGACAAATTCATTCTTAAACTCATTCACATTTTTGAATATCTCAATGCCGAAATGGATACGCCTTATGGCGGCGATGAACTGCTATTTGAAATGATGCATTTTGATTTTTATCAAATTCCCCCCATTGAAATTGCACGCCTTACCGTAGAAGCCAATAATAGGAAATATGATGGCGAGCAAACGTCGTTGCGGAAACTGCTTTTTGACAAAAGCCAGGCA
>JAFDZZ010000163.1 GCA_018266715.1 Bacteroidota bacterium | reverse complement strand
CAAAGATTATACTTACAATAAAAAAGAAAAAATAAATGAGTTGGCCAAAACATTAGCCGGCTATGAGCTGGGTTTTCCCACAACCATTTTCCTCAGTAAATTGAATGCACAACCCGCCGTATTATCCGGTTATATGAAGCCCGAAGAAATGGAAGCGGCTTTAAAATATTTTGGCAGCAAAGCAAACGACCGGCAATCTTTTGTTGAATTTGAAAAAGGGATGAATAAGGAATGGTGAGGGCTGTTTATTTTGCCTGGGGATGGTTTGACTTTAGTAGAGGCTTACCCGGGTTTAATTTTAAAAGTACCGAAACCTGTAAAAAGTGCTTCCCTTGTTTACTGTTTTTTGAAATGTCGTATTGATAAACATAGGCGGGTTGCAGGGTGATAAAAGAATTAAATTGATAACCCGGCCCAAACAAAAACCGGCTCCTGCTGAAATGGGGTTTTTTATCGGTAAAAAATACTTCTTCAAATGTAGTGAGATAGATTTTGCTGCTCTTGTTTTTTTCATCTCCAAGCGGTAGCGTAAGGCCTAAACGGTAGCGAAAACGGTTACGGTAATCACCGTCATCGTACCAGCGTTGTTCAATGCGCAGACGCTGCTCCAGTTTTACACGGTTTAATTTGTGGCTCATCACAGCCTGCTCCCAAAGGCGGGTTTCATTGCTGGTTTTGGGTTTTAAAAAATTTCCACCATCGGTAAAAGTGCCAAAATTTCCGGCGCCTATTGCAAATTTTATTTTTTTATTGAGCTTGTATTCCACTCCGCCTTTTGCCTCATAATAAAAATGATGATTAAAAAAAGATTGTGACCGTACCTGGCCTTCTGCAAATACAGCCCAGTTTTGTGATAGGGTAAGTTGTGCATTAATAATAGACCAGCTTCCAAAATGCGATTTTTGAGCAAAACCTTTTCCCATATACAGGATTAAAATAATAGTTGTACATACATACTTAACCATACTTGCAAAATAATGTAAAGTAGATGCAAATTTACGGGAAGCGGGTAAGTTATTCGTAATTTAAAGTTGAAACGGGTAACGCCAGGGAAGTGAATTAGGTTTTGAGCCAAGCCGATTTTTCAAGAGCATATTCATAATGAACTTCCGAAATGTTGCGATGTTCCTTTTGATATTCCCTCACTTTTTTTGCACTCAATTTAATGATAGCTTTTTGAGAGCGGATATTTTCGGCGCCAATATGAAAAAAAACCTGGTCAACAAATTGAAAGGCATAATCCAGCATCAATTGTTTTACGGCTTTATTGGCAGCGCCACCCCAGTAAGCTTTTGCTAAAAAAGTAAAGCCAATGGCTATAGATGAAGGGTTTGCCCGGTAATCGTAAAAGCGGGTGCTGCCTATAAGATTACCTGATGGTTTATCCAAAATTAAAAATGCGGAATGCGAAGCTATTGCACTGTTGAAATACTGCTGAAAAATTTCTTTTTTATACCGGTCCCGTTCAGGATGTTGTTCCCATATTGCAGGGTCGGCGGCTACACGGTACAAGTCTTCAAAATCATTTTCTTCTACCGGTTTTAAAATAACCGTTTCGTTTTTTAGAAAACCCGGTTGCCAGTTGGGTGTAGTTTCTTGCGACATTTTATTTTTAAATTAGGTAGCTAAAACAACTTTTCATTAACAAATTTAATGAGCTTTGCCAGTCGAAGTATTGAAAAATACCCGAATTTTATTTCTAAATAACAAATATCCATACAATGAAATTGAAATTAATCCCCTTTATGCTGTTGTTGATTTGCGGTTATACCGCTGCACTGGCGCAAGGTTTTAAAGTAGGCGTTAAAGCTGGTACCGACATTCAAAAACTTAGCGGCAAAACCTTTAGCCAGGAATTTGCCTACGGGTATCATGTGGGAGCGGCATTTGAAATTGGCATCAGCAAAAAACTGGGCATACAGCCCGAAGTGTTATTTAGCTCGGTAAGTATTGATACCGGCACATCATTCAGCGATATTTATCACTTTGATAATATTAAGAAAGCAAAGTTGCAGTATATCCGCATCCCCTTATTACTCACTTTTAAACCCAACCCTTTTATGGTACTGCAACTGGGTCCGCAATACAGTATTTTAAAAAGCGCCGATAAAAATCTATTGGAAAACGGCCAGCAGGCTTTTAAAGAAGGTGATTTCAGTATGATGGGCGGTTTGCAAATCAATATTTCCAAATTCAGAATTTATGGAAGGTATGCGGTGGGTCTTACCAATCTTAATGATATTGATAACCAGGAAAAATGGAAAAGCCAAACGGTGCAACTGGGTATTGGGCTTACGTTTTAAGGCCGTAAAATAATAATTTTACCCGTGCCATCCAGCTTTACAACCGTACTGGGTGCAGCAATGCGTTCATCCTCACGGGAAAACTCCACTATATAATCCACAGCTTTTTTAATGGCCATATCTATGTCGTTAAAATTTCCCGGTGCCGGGTAGCCGCTTAAATTGGCAGAAGTGCTCACAATAGGCTTGCCAAATTTTTTGAGTAACTCTTTTGCAAAACCTTTTTTTACAATTCTAATGGCAATACTTCCATCGGCATTAATAATATTTTTTGCAAGGTTTTTGGCTTTTGGATAAACTACGGTAACCGGTTTGTGTACACCTTTTATAAAGTCAAAAACGGTGGGCGAAGCATCATCGGTAAAATGAGTAATGGCCTTTTCATCGGGCAGCAAAATAATCATGCTTTTTTGCTCGTTCCTTTTTTTTACGGCATAGATTTTTTTTACAGCCTGTTCATTTTGAGCATCGCAGCCAATACCCCAAACGGTATCGGTAGGGTAAAGGATAAGGTTTCCTTTCCTGAGGGCTTTAACACATTCTTTGATATCGTTTTCAATCATCATGAGTTTAGCTGTTGCATAACGGCAGACGTTACCAGGTTATCATCAAGTTGTAAAAGGCACTCCGGCAGTTTGTAATGTACACAGGTATTTTTTGTACAAGGCTCACAGGGTAACTTACCCAGCCGGATAATTTTCCTGTTGGCTTGATTATAGGGCGCTGTATTATTTTCATTTCCTGCACCAAATAATACAATGCTGTAGGTGCCCAAAGCGTTTGCTACATGCGCAGGTCCGCTATCTGTAGTAAGTACCGTTGATGCCCCTGCCAGGCAATGGATAAGTTCCGGAATGCGGGTTTGGCCCGCAAAATTTATAATCCCGCTTTTATTTTGCAGGGCATCTAAAATTTCGTTTACCCAGGCGGCCTCTTTTTGGCTTCCAATTAATACAATATCGGATGGAATGCTTTTTCTTAAATGATTCAGCAGGCTTACGGCTTTTTCTTTTGGCAGGCGGCGAGACTGGGCTTCGGAGTTTATATTAACCACAATATAGTTTTTCTTTTCTTTTTCCCGATGGTTTAATTCCACCGGGGGCACCGGAATTTTAATGTTACAAAATTGCTCCAGCAGGTAGAGGTATTCTTCCACACGGTGCAGCCCTTTTGGTTTTTGAAAAGAATGGGTTAGTAAAAAAGAACGCATTTCTTTTTTGAAGCCCACAACTTTCTTTGCCTTAGTAGCCTTAGCCATTAAGGCAGAAGAAAAAGAATCGGGCAGGCAGAAAAAAATATCGTAATTCTTTTTTTTGCTGATCTGCCGGCCAAATTTTATTGCGCCTGAAATTCCCGGGTATTGCGTTTTATCAAAAACATATTTTTCGTGATGAGCAGGAAAATAATCCAGCAGTTGATCCATCCCTTTTTTGGCAATTACATCCACCCCGGAGCCCGCAAATTGATGCTGCACTGCTTTTACAAAAGAGGTGGCCATCACCATATCCCCAAGCCAGTTGGGTAAGCGGATCAATATATTTTTTACGGGAGCCATTACCTGCAAAAATGAAACTTTTTTTTTGATTAATTTTGCGGCAAAATTATTTAGATGCAATTAAAGGAAATGATTTTACAAGCCTGGAACAACCGGGATTTATTAAATGATCCCGAATATAGCGGGGCCGTTAAAGCAGTGATTGAAGAAGTGGACAAAGGCCGCCTGCGTACTGCAGAGCCTTTGGAAGAAGGCTGGCAGGTGAATGAATGGGTGAAGCAGGCCATACTCCTTTATTTTGGGGTGCAGCAAATGCAAACCTGGGAGCTGCCTCCATTTGAATTTTATGATAAAATGCTGCTTAAAAATAATTACCGGGCCTTGGGTGTAAGGGCGGTGCCACATGCCGTAGCACGCTATGGCGCTTACCTGGGCAAAAATGTGGTGTTAATGCCATCTTATGTAAATATTGGCGCTTATGTAGATGAAGGC
>JAFDZZ010000162.1 GCA_018266715.1 Bacteroidota bacterium | reverse complement strand
ATTGCTGCGTGTGCTGGAAACCGGGGAATACATTCGTGTAGGAAGCAGCAAAGTGCAAAAAACCGATGTGCGGGTTATTGCCGCCACTAATAAAGATTTGCTGGAATCTACGCATACCGGAAAATTCAGGGAAGACTTATACTACCGCTTAAATACCGTACCTATACGGGTGCCGGCATTAAGAGACCGTAAAGAAGATATTTACTTATTGTTCCGAAAGTTTGCGTCAGACTTTGCAGACCGGTATAAAACTTCGCCTGTGCAGCTTAGCGACGGCGCCATTGAGGTATTGCTCAATTACCCCTGGCCGGGTAATGTGCGGGAATTAAAAAATATTGCCGAGCAAATTTCGGTGTTGAGTAAAGATAAGACCGTAACAACGGAGCAGTTTCGGAATTTTTTACCCGAACAACATTTTGACCGGCTGCCGGTTTTAGCCGGGGGCAGCGGTAATGTAAGCCATGCTGAATTTGCCAACGAAAGGGAAATTTTGTACAAACTCTTTTTTGACATGAAAAAAGATGTGAACGAATTAAAAAAAATGTTTTTTGATTTATTGCAAAACCCGGCACACAGCTCAGCGGTTTTTAATGATGAGGAGCATTCTTTACATAACGAAATTTACCCGGCCGGTAATGGTTCAAACACTTTAATTAAAGGCAATGCACCGTTCATCTTGCCCGGCCGTTCAGCCAATGTAATACAGCCACATGAAGAAGTGGAAGAATCGTTAAGTATTATGGACAAAGAAAAGGAGCTCATCATTAAAGCGCTGAAAAAGCACCGGGGAAAACGAAAAGACGCTTCACTTGACCTGGGTATAAGTGAGCGCACCCTTTATCGTAAACTTAAAGAGTATGATATAGAAGATTTGTAATTGTTTAACACTGGTTTAATTATCTTGATGCAATGGTTTTCTTTAAAAACAAGTTAACGCTTTCTTTTTTGCTCATCCTGTGTGCGGCCTTTTTTAATGCCGCCACCTGCAAATACAGTTTTAATGACGTGGGCGCTTTATCACCCGATGTAAAAACCTTCAGGGTGAATTACCTGGAAAATAAAGCGCAATATGTCAATACCCGGCTCAGCCCGGACCTTACCGAAAAACTGAAGCAAAAGATTATCAGCACTACCCGCCTTAGGCAAACCAACAGCGATGATGCACACTATGATATCAGCGGCTACGTATCCCAATATAACATTACCTTTGTAAGCATTACCGGGAATAATACCAGTGGAAACCGCCTCAATGTGGGTTTTCATCTTTCCTTTAAGAATACACTGGATGATTCCAAAAGTTTTGAAGCCGATCTTTCCCGTTCCTATGATGTAAATGCCGATGCTTCACTTTCTCAAATTGACGCATCACTTTCGCCAGATATTGTACGTGACCTGTCTGACGAAATTTTTAATAAAATATTTTCCAATTGGTAAAATAGTTACAATGCGGCAGGATGACATTTTTAAAACCATTTTTAAAAAAACGTTTGACTCTTCGGAGGCTTACTTTTTAAAAAACATTATGGATGAATATCCCTATTTTTCTTTAGCTCATTTTTTTAAACTAAAGAAAGATACGGTGTATGATGAAAGCAGCGCTGCTAAAGCTGCCCTGCATTTTCAAAATCCCTTTTTATTAAATTTCCGGTTAAATGATCCCGAAACTGAGGCCGGGAAGCTTCCTGTGGAATGGATGGTTCAACCGGTACATAACAGTGATGAACACCATTCCCCTGCTGCTTCTGCAACTATCGAAAGCCAATCCATAATTCATGAATCTGTTTTCAAGGGTGAAGTTCAGAATAACACTCCTTTAAACCAGCATAATGAAACGCTTTCTTCGGATAGCAACGAAGCGGCAATGCAGCAGGAAGAAAAAAGCCAAATACCGGTAGTAGATGGGGCGTTGCAAAATTTACTGGATAAGAATAGCCTTTTAAAACCGGAAGAAGAGTATAAGGCGCAGGAAGAAAAACCCCAACCCCTAAACCAAAATTTGCCCGAAGCCCAACAAACGATGCCGGAACCTGTAGTTCCTTTAGTATCACCGGGTTTACCACAGGAATGGCTGTTTGAACCCTTACATACTACCGATTATTTTGCATCGCAGGGGATAAAAATATCTGAAGAAACGGCCACATCTGATACGTTGGGAAAACAGCTCAAAAGTTTTACCGAATGGCTTAAAACTATGAAAAAAGCAAGTCATTACAAAGTTTCTCCCGATGCACCACTTGACCGCACTGTGGAGCATTTAGCCGAAAAAAGCAACCAGGAACAGGATATTGTTACCGAAACAATGGCCGAAGCTTACATTAAGCAGGGCAAGTTGGAAAAAGCCCGTGAAACCTACCAAAAATTAAGTTTGCTCAATCCTTCAAAAAGTGCTTACTTTGCAGCCCAAATTGAATATTTAAAAGAGATTTAAGATGTTAGTTATATTCGGAATTTTAGTGATACTTGCAGCAGTAATACTGGGCTTGATTGTATTAATTCAAAACCCTAAAGGCGGCGGGCTTTCCGGTACTTTTGGCGGTATAGGCAACCAGTTTATGGGTGTAAAACAAACCACCGATGTTTTGGAAAAAAGTACATGGGTTTTTGCAGGCATCGTTGCCCTGCTCTGCCTGGTATCTCCTGCTTTTATCCCAAAAGAAGGCACATCTTCAGGTGATGATTTGCTTAAAAGTACACCGGTTACTGCGCCAAAAACGCAACCTGCACCGGCTACCAATGCAACCCAAATGCCGGGTACAGCGCCGGCTTCCACTCCGGATAGCAACAAATAATTTAGTATATTTTTTTTTACGCCCTGCAATAGCGGGGCTTTTTATTTTATAGCGGTAAGAAGTTAGCAATTTTTATAGGTTCTTCAACAATCATTAATAGTATTTTTGCCGGATGATAGCCATAGGCAATGTTTTACTAAGCGATGAAGTGATACAGGAGAAATTTGTTTGCGACTTGTCAAAATGTAAAGGCGCCTGTTGTGTAGATGGAGATGCCGGGGCGCCCCTAGACAAGGAAGAGTTAAAGATGATGGATAAAGTTTTTGATAAAGTAAAGCCTTACCTTAATGCCGAAAGTATTTCCGAAATAGAAAAACAGGGCCGTTATGTGTATCATAAAGAATTCGGCTGGGTTACGCCTGCAATTAACGGGGCTATTTGCGTATATGGCATAAAGGACAAAAACGGGATTGTAAAATGTGGAATAGAGCAAGCCTTTTACGATAATAAAATAACCTGGAAGAAACCCATAAGCTGCCATTTGTTTCCTTTAATTGTAAAAAAAAGTAAAAACAGCACTACAGAATATGTGAATTACGAACCCAGGGAAGACCATTGCAAACCGGGTTGCGCTTTGGGAAAAAAGCTTAAAGTACCCGTTTTTGAATTTTTAAAAGAGCCTTTAATCCGTAAGTTTGGAAAAAAATTTTACGAAGCATTAGCGGCTACCGCCACACATCTAAAAACAAAAAAATGAAGTCCCGTATTTTTATTCAATGTATAGCGTTATTCTTTCTTGCCGGATGTACGGCCAACCAGGCCAAAATAGATGGGAGCCTCAAAAAATATTTTGATGCAAAAAATGTTGACGGCTGCTTTGCCTTTTTGGATAATTCAAACGGCAAAATTACCGTGTATAATTTTGCAATGGATACGGCCCGTTTTTTACCGGCATCCACCTTTAAGATGGTAAATGGCCTTATTGCCCTGGAAACAGGCGTGGCAACAAGTGAGAATATGATCATTAAATGGAATGGCCATAAAGCCAATTATCCAAATGGAAAAGAAGCCACCGATTGGAATAAAGACCTGACCTTTAAAGAAGCCTTTAAAGTAAGCGCAGTGCCTTACTTCCAGGAGCTGGCAAGGCAAATAGGTAAAGATACGATGCAGCTTTGGCTGGATAGCCTGGGTTATGGCACTAAAAAAATTAAAGGCCCCCTGGATTCTTTTTGGCTGAATAATTCATTGAAAATTTCACCCGATGAACAATTGGGTTTTATAAAAAAGTTATATTTTGAACAATTACCGTTTAGAAAATCCGTTCAGCAAACAATAACCGGTTTAATGCTGCAGGAAGATAATACCACTTATAAACTAAGTTACAAAACCGGCTGGGGTTTTGATGAAAAGAATAACAGTATAGGCTGGCTTACCGGTTGGATTGAAGAAAACAGGCATGTATATTTTTTTGTAACCCTTTTAAAGTCGCCCGACAAAAATTATGATATGTCCCGGGCAAGGTTATCCGTAACTAAAGACATTCTTAAAAGTTATGGCTTTTTTGAAGGGAAGAAATAAAAAGAAGTGGGTATGATATTTGCCACCCCGGTATTAGATTACCATAAAACCCGGTATCGTATAAAATGAATATCCCCGAATTCCAGTATAATTATTTATTAGTTACCCTGCTCTTGTTGCCTGTGGGGATCCTTATATTTTTACGGGCTTTAAGAAAAAAGAAACAGGCGGTAAAAAAAATTGGCGATGCCAGCCTGGTGAAGGAATTAATGGCCGGTTATAGCTCCAAAAAATATTTATTAAAATTCTTATTAGCGCTAACGGCACTGGGTTTTATGGTATTGTCGCTTGCCAATATGCGCACCTCTGCCGGAACACCATCCGGTAAAAGAAATGGGGTAGATGTTATGATTGCGCTGGATGTAAGCAAGAGTATGCTTGCAGCCGATGTAAAGCCCAACAGGTTAGAGAGGGCAAGGCAATTGATAAACCGGTTAATTGACCATTTGCCCGGCGACAGGTTGGGCATTGTGCTTTTTGCCGGAAAAGCCTATTTGCAAATGCCCTTAACGGCTGACCACAGTGCGGCAAAAATGTACTTATCCACTGCTTCACCGGATATTATACCCACACAGGGTACGGTAATTGCCGAGGCATTAAAAATGAGTAATGGGGCCTTTAACCGAAATGAAAAAAAATATAAAACCATTTTACTCATAAGCGATGGCGAAGACCATGATGAAGCAGCTTTGACAATAGCCAAAGAAGTGGCTTCTGCAGGCGTTATCATTCATACGGTGGGCATAGGTTCCCAGCAGGGATCTACAATTATAGATCCGTTAACCGGGCAGGTTAAAACCGATATTAATGGAAATGCCATCATTTCAAAATTAAATGAAAACGAATTAAGACAACTTGCCAAAAGCGGTAATGGCCTCTATCAATATTTTGACAATACCGATAAAGTGGTTGACCGTATTGTAGATCAAATATCCCATATGGAGCAAAAAGCGGTTAAAGATGATTCCTTAACAGACTGGCATAATTTTTTTCAATATTTTGCCGGGGCTGCTTTTTTACTTTTACTGATAGAGGTATTGGTTTCCGAAAAAAAGCGCAGGTCCACCGGGGGCAGCAGAAATAAATTGGTAACCGCCCTGTCACTCATTTTATTTATGGGGTATTCAGCAAAAGCGCAATCGGAAAATGAATGGATTAAGCAGGGAAATACAGCGTATCAAAAAGGCAATTACTCCGGCGCTGCTGAAAAGTACAGGGAAGCCATTAAGAAAAATCCTCAG
>JAFDZZ010000161.1:5957-6445 GCA_018266715.1 Bacteroidota bacterium | reverse complement strand
CACAAAAAACAACCGCACGACCCATCTGCCCCACACCGCAATAAAATCCAGGGCCTTATCCAAAGCCCCTGAAGAAATTACAAGCCGGGTTTGCTCAGCAAAACCACCGGCAAGGCAGGTATAAATATGAAACCAGGCCACACCCAGGGCGGCTATTCCACGGTAAGCATCTATGTACTTAATGCGGCTAATGCCGGTTTGCTTAGAAGCTGATGAAGGCCACATAAGCCGGTAAAATACGTTATTATTTATTAACGGCTTTCAAATTCATTGTACAAACGGCACTGAAAGCAATACCGGCAAATACTCAATACACTTTGCCTGGGCATCCTAATGCTTTATTGGACCGGTAACCCTTCTCCCCGCTGTTTCCTAAAATTCTAAATTGCAGCCGAAGGATTGTAGTATAATACCAGTCTTTAATTTTGGGGTTGCCTCTTTGCGAGCCGGCAGCAGGGTAGGGTGGCGCTCCATGTATTTCGTGGCCA
>JAFDZZ010000161.1:0-5896 GCA_018266715.1 Bacteroidota bacterium | reverse complement strand
TACTTACATCATCCAGGTAATCGGTAAATGTTTTGCGAATATTCAACTCAACGGCTACTGCAATATCGGGGCTTAATGCCAGTTTTAAACCGGCGCCAAAAGGAACAGCAATTTGTTTTGTGTTGTATGGTTTACGGTCGGGGTAGGCCGTTAATCCCTGCCCTTCGGTACTAAGCGGTTTTAAAAATACTTTATTGCCCGATGAGTCGAAACTATAAGGATTAAAATGAAAAGCTGCAATACCGGCAAAAACATAAGGGGTAAATGGGCGTTCCTGTAAATTGAATAAATCAAATTCCAACGCCAATTGGGCTTCCAGCACCCGGCTGCTGAAATTAAGGTTTCGATAGGCAATACCCGTGGCCGTAGTATTGTTTTGATCATTTGCAGCTATGTGCATATAGCTGGCAATACCCCTAAGGCTAAAATGATTGCTGATGCTATAGTTTAAGCCAAGACCAAATGCAGGTTTTGAATTTATTAAAGTAAAGCGCTTGCCCTGCAAATCACCCTGGTAATTTGCAATTCCGCCATTCACTTCAAGTTTTAGCATTTGGGCATAGGTAAAGGCCGGAAAAATTAAGGCTAGCAGGCCGGGTAATCGTTTCATGCAAAGAATAGATTATGCTAATACAGGATTCAAAAACTGTACCTAAGTAATCTTTTTTAATATGGGGCTTGAATTTAATGCACAAGTTTGGGAATGCATTTTATGCCTATTTGGTTTAAGTACAAAATATCCACAATGCCTTATATTTTCAAAAAAACCTGTTATATTGCACACTATAAATAGAAATAATACCCTATTCGTATCAGAAATTTGGAAAATTTAATAGGAAAATATTCTATTATTATTAAGTCAATCCTTATTTTTGTGCATTGCAACAATTGAATTAATATAAGAGATGATGAGTTTTAGAAAGAAAATTGTTAACCTGGTAATGATATCTGCGTTTTTTTTGGTTCCTACCCTGGCCATGGCACAAATTGACCCGGGATGCGATCCTGATGATCCTTTATGCCCAATAGATGGCGGGGTTTCTCTTTTGATTGCCGCAGGCATTGGAATTGGAGCCAAAAGGGTTTACGACGAAAAGAAAAAAGCATCTGTGCGCCAAACGGAAAAATAGTTTTCAGTTTACAAATTATTATAAAGGCAGTTAGAAATAATTGCCTTTATTTTTTGCATTTTTTCTTTAAAATTGGCTTTGGCTTTTAATTTTACCGTATCATTTTTTTTCACGACTTTTGAACGATAAAACAGTGCAGGTATGAGTTCATTCATTAGCCTGCAATATGCTTATTACACAATGATAATTTTACAAGAATGGAGATGGTATAAACTCTTTTCAGGAAAATCCGTTTTTGCAATTGGGCTTTTAGTCCTTACTTTATCTTCCTGCTATACCGTTTACAAACCCCCCACCAATTTTAAAACTATTCCACGGGATACCACGTTAAGTGGGTTCATAACCAACGATTTTCAATCTAAAATAATCAAGGGCGATATTTTGGCCATCACCATCAGCAGCCTGAGTACAAATGAAGATGCTATTTTTAATTTTTCCGGCTCCGGCGGCAATACTTCAGCATCAACCCTGGGAAATGGTTTTTTGGTGGACAGCGCAGGCAATATTACCGTGCATAAAATTGGGGCTGTAAAGGCAGAAGGCTTAACCCGTAAAGAACTGGCTAAAAAGCTGGAAACGGCGATGCTGCCTTTTATGAAAGACCCTATTGTAAATGTGGGATACCTCAATCGGAAAGTTACAGTGCTGGGCAGTGTAAAAGCGCCAACCATTGTAGCCATGCAGGCGGAGCAAATGCCCTTGCTGGATGTGCTGGTGTTAAGCGGGGATTTAACCGAAGAAGCCAATCGAAAAGATATAATGATTATCCGGGAAAAAGAAAATACCAAGGAAATTAAGCATTTGAACCTTGAAGACCATTCCATATTTTCATCACCCTGGTATTATGTGCAGCCCAACGATATTGTATATGTTCCGGCGGAAATTAACCAGTCGAAAATTGCTGAAGAAAAACGGCGCAACCAGCAAATGACCATTACGCTTGTTGCCAGCAGTGTTTCGCTATTAGTGGCCTTAGTAAATATTTTCACCAGGTAATTTACATTTCATGAGTAACGAAGAACAATTCTTTAATGAACGGCCACAGGTAAATATTCTCCGGCAATTTGTAAACCGTTTCCTCCCTTTTTGGCCGGTGTTTATTGTGTTAACGGCTGTGTCTCTTTTTATTTCGTACCTGTACCTGCGTGCTCAAACAAAAATTTATGTTGCCCAGGCCAAAGTGCTTTTAAAAGATCCCAGCAAATCGGGCAGCGAAGCCAAATTGCTGGAAGCCTTAGGCGTGTTTAGCGAGAAAAAGATTGTAGATAATGAAATTGTGGTGATGAAAAGCTCTTCTATCGTAAAAGAGGTGGTAAAAGACCTGGATTTATATGTATCTATCTATAACCAGGGCAATGTACAAACGGAAGAGTTATTTAAACCCAATTCACCGGTATGGTTTGTTGCCGAAAATAAAGACAGTATCCATTACGGGGGCAAGCAGGATTTTGATGTGAATTGGGATAACCAAGCCATTAAAATTGCAGGTAAAACAATTGCCTTTAATACCAACTTCACTTTAGGCGGCACTTCTTACAAAGTGGTTCCAAATTTAAAATACGGGCGGGGCCTAGAAGGCAAAAATTACTTTGCTTTATTTTATCCGCCCGAAACAGCGGCACGGTTTTTAAGTTCGGCCATTAAAGCAACGGCAACGGCTTACCAGTCAACCGTGTTGGATGTAGCCATTGAAACACCGGTAAAAGCCAAGGGGGTAGCCATATTAGACAAATTGTTTGAAGTATATAATGCCGCCGGCATTAGGGAAAAAAATCAAATGGCCATCAATACCATTAATTTTATTGAAGACCGTTTGGCCACAGTTATTCGCCAGTTGGACAGCGTAGAAAATAAGATAAAAGATTATAAAGCCCGCTATGGCATTACCGATCTTGGCGCACAAGCTTCGCTTTATTTTAATAAGGTGAATGAACTGGATAAAATGAAAGGTGAAGTGGAATTGCGTATGGATGTATTGAATGACCTGCAAAGTTATGTAAACCGTAAAGCGGGCGCAAGGGGAACGGTGCCGGCACAGCAATTGGTTACCGATCCGCAGCTTACCACGCTCTTAAACAATTTATATACTGCCGAGTTTGAGCTTGATGCTGCAAATGCAGCCGGCGGTGAAAAAAGTACAGCCGTAATTTTGGGTGAAGAAAAAGTGGCGGATATCAAAAAAGATATCAATGAAAATATCCGCAACATCCGCAATTCTTTTGAAGCTGAAAAAAGAAGCATCAATAACAGCATCAATTTAAACAATTCGTTGCTTAAAGATGTGCCCACCAAAGAACTGGCCCTGCTCGACATCAGCCGGCAACAATCCATTAAAGATAATATCTACACCTTCTTATTGCAAAAAAGGGAAGAAACGGCTCTTTCATCAGCCTCCAGCACCTCCGATTTAAGGGTATTGGAAAATGCAAGCGCCTGGGGCCCGGTAAGGCCAATTCCCAAAAACTATTATATGCTGGGGCTGCTTTGCGGCTTGCTGAGTTTTATTCTTTATGTTCAAATCCAGGAGCAGTTTAATAATAAAATCCTGTTTCGGAAAGACCTTGAAGATAAAACCAAAGTGCCGGTAATTGCAGAAATTGTGCAAGACCCCACCAAAAAAAATATAGCCATTAAAGATGGCCAGCGCACCGTTATTGCCGAGCAATTCAGAACCCTGCGAACGAACCTGGCCTATATGGGTTTTAGTGAAAGTAATAACACCCTGCTGGTTACCTCAAGCATCTCCGGTGAGGGGAAAAGCTTTATAGCCATTAACCTGGCCATTGGTATTACCCTTACCGGCCGCAAAGTGGCACTCATGGAAATGGACTTGAGAAAGCCAAAACTCAGTAAGCAACTGCATGTGGAGCGTTCTCCCGGAATTAGTAATTACCTTGTTGGCAAAGCTTCCGTAGATGATATTTGTAAAGAAACCTCGTTTAAAAATTTATATGTGGTTTCTGCCGGCCCCATTCCGCCCAATCCTACGGAGTTGATACAATTGCCTGCTTTCGGCACCATGATGCAGGAGCTTAAAGAAAAATTTGATTATGTAATTATTGATACGGCTCCTATTGGCCCCGTAACCGATGCCCAGCTACTGGCGCCCCATGTTAATACCACCTTGTATGTGGTACGGCACGATAAAACGCCGTTCAACTTTGTAAGTATGATTGATACCCTTTACCGTGAAAAAAAATTCCCCGGTATGTGTATTGTGTTTAACGGTATAAAACCCAGGGGGGTGAACTTTTTCGGCTATGGATTTGGCGGTTACGGAAACGGTTATGGCTATGGCTACGGCTATGGTTATGGGTATGGCTATGGTTATGGAAAAGATGGTGCAGGATATTATACCACCGATGAAAAGCATCCCGGATTTAAAAACTTATGGGGAATAGGAAGTGATATTAAAAAGCTGGCGAAGAGATTATTCGGAAGAAGATATTAAATGAACCCGTAGCGTAGCCGGGGATAAACGTATCCCGGCATTAAGAATATGAGATGATTTTTCCTCCATAGAATAAAGGAGGGAAGTGAAACCTGGTTATTTGAAATATTTTGGAGTCCTCACCGTTGCAGCGCCACTGTGACTGAGGAATAGCGAAGCTTTGGCCAATATGAACGATTCTTTACATTGGTATGTGGTGTACACCCGTCCCCGTTGGGAAAAAAAAGTGGCCGCCCTGCTGCAGGATAAAGGCATTACCCATTACTGCCCGCTCAATAAAGTTTATAAACAATGGAGCGACCGGAAAAAACTGGTAACCGAACCCCTGTTTAAAGGTTACGTTTTTGTGCAGGTGGAAGAACGAAAAAAATGGGATATTAAACTCATAGACGGCATTGTAAATTATGTGTACTGGCAGGGCAAGCCGGCAAAAGTAAAAGATGAAGAAATTATTACCATTAAAAAATTTTTACAGGAGTTTGAGAGTGTGGAAGTAACCCATACCAGCCTGGATGTAAACGATAACGTAGTGGTTAAAGACGGATTAATGATGAATTACAAAGGCATTGTATTGGAAGTGTTTGGCAATAAAGCCGTAGTGCGTGTTCAAAGTATTGGCGCAACCATAACGGCTACTTTTGAAAAGAAAAAACTGCAGAAGCTGGATGCATAAAAAATACCTTCGAAGGTTCTAAAACCGGATGCTAAACCCAACTCCATCAGTTTTATTTTTTACGCTTAAAATATTTTCTGCAACCGGTGGAATTGAAAAGGTATGCAAGCTGGCCGGTAAAGCCTTGTATGAAATATATGGAAACAACCTGGAGGTTTTTAGTATGCATGATGAAACCCAAGATGCAAAAGATAACCCCTACGTTCCACAGAAAATATACCATGCTTTTGCAGGAAATAAAATCATGGCCTCACTTAAGGCTATTGCCGCAGGCAGAAAAAAAAATATCGTCATCCTCAGCCATATTAATTTGCTTACGGTTGGCGGTATCATAAAAAAAATCAATCCAAAGGTTAAGCTCATTTTGTTTACACACGGTATTGAAGTGTGGCAACCCATGAGCCGCAAAAGGAAACGGTTACTCCACGGATGCGACCGGGTAATTTCAGTGAGCCATTTTACTAGGCAAAAATTAATTGATGTACAGGGCGCCGATGCCGCTAAATGTGTTGTGTTGAATAATTGCCTCGATCCGTTTTTGGCCAGGCCAACCCCAATGCAAAAGCCGGCAGATTTACTGCGGCAGTATAAACTGGAGAAAACAGATATAATTCTAATGACGCTTACCCGGCTGGCCATTAC
>JAFDZZ010000160.1 GCA_018266715.1 Bacteroidota bacterium | reverse complement strand
CTCGTATATTTCGGCCTTCACGCCCAATAATGGAACCTTTTATTTCATCGCTTTCCAGGTTGAAAACCGTAATGGCATTTTCAATCACCTGTTCTGCAGCGGTGCGTTGTATGGTTTGTATTACAATTTTGCGGGCCTCTTTATTGGCTTTTTGCCTGGCTTCTTCAATAATATCCTGCTGAAGCGCCAATGCCCTGGTTTGGGCTTCTTGTTTTAAACTTTCAATGAGTTGGGTTTTGGCATCTTCAGCGCTTAAGCCGGCCACTTTTTCAAGGCGGCGAATATGTTCTTCCTGGTGTTTTTCCAGTTCGGTACGCTTTAAGTTTACGATTTCTGTTTGCCGGTTCAGGTTTTCCCGAATGGCATCGTTTTCTTTAAGTTGTTTTTCCAGGTTGCCTTCTTTTGAATTAAGGCTTTGCTCTTTTTGCCGGATGCGGTTCTCGCCTTCATTAATTTTCTGGTTGCGCTGCATCACTTCTTTATCGTGTTCGGCTTTTAGCTGAACAAACCTTTCCTTGGCTTCCAGTTCTTTTTCCTTTTTAAAGGTTTCGGCTTTTAACTGGCCTTCTGCAATGATTTTTTGAGATTGAATTTCGGCTTCTTCAATTTTCTTTTGGGTGTTTTTGGCAAAAACTAACTTACCCAGTAAGATGCCCACAAGCAGCGCTGCTGCACCGATGATGATATAAATTATCGTTGAATCCATTGATTATTAGCTGTTTGAACTGATTATTAATATGTTTCTTCCCTTCTTTACCCATAAAATATTTAGAGTGAGATGGTTATTAGCGAAGATACAAATTTACAGGAAGTTTAAACGAGATAGCAATAATTTATTATATAGTGTGCCTGGATAAGGTACAGGTAAATAAGGGCCGGCACATCAGGCCCGGTTTACAGGGATTTGTCCAGCAGCAGCTCTAATTTTTTAAGGCTTTCTATGAATTGACTGTTTTCATAACCGGATGGGGAGGAATCCTGGGCCTGGGTGGCATACCAAATAATTACCATGGCAATATAATCCTGCATATCTTTTCCGGCAAACTGGGTTTTGAACTCAATAATTTTTTCGTTGATGAGTTTTATGGTTTTACGTACCTTTTCCTCATCTTTTGCTTCGGTTTTGATGCGATAAGTGCGGTCGCCAATTACAATATTTACAGGTATCATTTCTGCCATAATAGATTATTTGCCTAATAAAGAAATACATTTATCAATAGTGCGCAGGTAGGCATTTATTTTTTGGATCATTTCCTTTTTTTCATCGGGGTTAAGTGGCGCTGCAGCTGCTTTGAGCAGGAGTTCCTGCTGGCGCAAATCTTCTACCCGCTGTTTTAACTCTTCCTGCTGCCGTAACAGTTTTTCATAACTTTCCTTCAAAGCGGTGTTTTCCTTTTTAAGGGATTCCTGCCGTTTTATTAACTGCTGTACCTTTGCGGAAATGGCATTAATATAATCCAGTGTGTTTATACCCATATTGGTTATGTGTTCAAAAAAGGCCTTATTTCTTTCTTACCTCTGCATTGAGTTTTTGTTCATATAAGCCTGCAATTTGCTGCATCATTTCGTCCACTTCTGCGTCGGTAAGTGTTTTTGTGTCATCGGAAAAGGTAAAATTTACTGCCAGGGATTTTTTATTGGCTCCCAGTTTTTCGCTTTCAAAAACATCAAAAAGTTTAACAGATACCAGGCGACTAATTTTAGCATCGGCCACTGTTTTCTCCAGGTCGTGATAGGTAATTTTCTTCTCTACCAGCAATGCCAAATCCCGTTCTACCGCCGGAAATTTTGGAATGGGCTGGTACACAATTTTATGGTTTTGTAAAATATTTGCTATTTCATCCCAATTTAAACTTGCATAAAAAACCGTTTCGCTGATATGCTGTGTGGCCGCTTTTGCTGCCGAAATTTTACCGGCATATCCCAATGCCGTATTTTTATGTTTAATGAGGATAAACTCATCAAAACCCGGTTCATTGCCGGGTTCATAGGAAACCCGTTTGGCTCCTGCCGAAGCCATTATTTTTTCCAGCACAGCTTTTACATAATAAAAATCTGCTTTTATGGGTTTTTGTTGCCAGCCGGTTTCCGTAAGGTTGCCACAAATGTAAAGCGCTAAATGGTTTTGTTCCTTATACAGCCCGGTTTCATGGGTATGGTAAGTTTTTCCCAATTCAAACAATTTTAGCCGGTTATTTTTACGGTTAATATTATAGGCCATTACTTCCAGGCCGGTTTCCAGCATGGAAGGGCGCATAATATCCAGGCCTGCACTCAGGCTGTTTTTTAACTTCACGGCAGATTGTAAAACCTCCTCGCTATAATAATTGCTATTGGTAAGGCTGTTGGTAAAAATTTCCCTAAAGCCCAGCCCGGTTAAATAATCAGCAATTTTTTCTTTAAAAAAAGCTTTTTCCGATTCCAGCTCTATGGCAGGTGACAGCGTAATGGCAGCGGGTATTTCAATATTATCCAGGCCGTCTATGCGCATGATTTCTTCCACAATATCTGCCGGCATGCTGATATCCGGTTTGTGATAAGGTACCTGAACCCACAATTCATCAATGGCATCTTTAAAAATATCAAAGCCCAGGGCCGTTAAAATGTTTTTTACTGCTTCGCTATGATAATTTTTTCCGCTGAGTTTTTTGAGGTAATGGTATTTTAACTGAACGATGGTTTTCTCCACCGGCTGCGGATACATATCAATAACTGCGCCAATGGAAGCGCCGCAAACTGCCTTTATTAACTCTGCTGCACGCTTGAGCACCGTTACGGTATTGCTGATGTCCACACCTTTTTCAAATCTTGTGGCGGCATCGGTTCTTAACCCATGTGCCAACGATGTTCTACGTATGCTTTCCGGGCTGAACCATGCACTTTCCAAAAAAATATTTTTAGTGCTTTGGGTTACGCCACTATTCAACCCTCCGTAAACACCGGCAATACATATGGGTCCTTCTGCATCGCAAATCAATAAATCAGCAGCCCTGAGTTTTCGTTCAGTGCCATCCAGGGTTATAAATTTTTCTCTTTCTTTAGCGCTTTTTACCACAATGGAATTTCCTCTTATTTTATCGGCATCAAAAGCATGGAGCGGTTGCCCGGTTTCATGTAATATAAAATTGGTAATATCCACAATGTTATTAATGGATTTTACATTGATGCTTTGTAGCTTTTGCTTTAACCATTCAGGGCTTTCCGTAACGGAAACATTTTGCAGATATAAACCTGAGTACCGTTTACAATCGGTACTATTCTCCAGGGTAACTTTTATGGGAGCGGCATCACTATCGGTTACAAATGATGGGTTGAAGGGTAGCCTGGGTTTTAATTCTTTACGGTTATGATGAGTTAAATAAGCGCATACATCTTTGGCCACGCCTAAATGGCTCATGGCGTCCATGCGGTTGGGGGTAAGGCCAATTTCAAAAATATAATCGCTGTTAATGGAATATAGTGTTGACGCCGGTTTGCCTACGGCGGTATCGGGCGGTAATACAATTATTCCATGGTGGCCTTCACCTAACCCAATTTCATCCTCTGCACAGATCATTCCTTCACTTGCAGCGCCCCTGATTTTGGTTTTTTTAATGGTAAAGGGCTCACCGGTTAAGGGGTAGAGTGTAGCGCCGGCTACCGCTACAATTACTTTTTGGCCTGCAGCAACATTTGGCGCCCCGCATACAATCTGTAAGGGTGCGCCATTGCCTGTATTTACCGTGGTTAATTTTAATTTATCGGCATCGGGATGTTTTTCACAAGTCAACACCTCGCCGGTAACCAGGCCTTTTAAGCCACCTTTAATATTTTCTTTATGTTCCAGGCTTTCCACTTCCAGCCCTATTGCCGTGAGCATTTTACTTAATGCTTCCGGCTGAGGCGTTTCGGGCAAATAATCACAAAGCCAATTATATGAAATCGTCATACCGTAATGCGGGTTTAAGCCGCAAAGATAAAACAATGCCTTTTGAAGGGATAACGAATTTTAGGACCCCAAAAAGCTTTCGGCAACAAAAACTTATCTGCCGTAAGAAATAATCATAACATCAAAAAAAAATAATTTTCTACTGCCGGTGAACAAAAAGAAATTTGGCCATTTGATTTTGTGAATAAATAGCAAGCCCGGCCGATTCTTATTGCAAAAGTGATGTGAAATAACCTGTTAATTACCCGTGAATAAACTAACTTTATTGTGAATTTATGTGGAAAAGATCGTAATTCACCGTACAAACCGCATTGTGAATAACTATTTAATCCTTTAGATTAACGTACTCCTGTTACCTTAGCCGCCGGAGTAAAAGAATGCTGTGAAAGGAGTTAAATTTTTTACTTAAAATGAAAAACATCGGATAAGCAAGAAAATGGAATTTACAAATCTCAATAAAGACAGAAAATCAATAAGAAAAACCACTACCGACCTGGGAAGCATGGTTTTTGGGAAAGTGCCCCCACAGGCAAAGGAAGCGGAAGAAGCTATTTTAGGCGCCATCATGCTGGAAAAGGGCGCATTTGATACCGTTATTGAAATACTGAAACCGGAATGCTTTTATATAGATGCCCACCAAAGAATTTTTAAGGCCATGCAATCGCTGGCCGGCAAAAACTCTCAAATAGATTTATTAACGGTAGTTGAAGAGCTTAAATTTAAAGAAGAACTGGATCTTGTTGGCGGCGCTTTTTATGTTACCCGCTTAACCAATGCCGTAGTATCCTCGGCCAACATTGATGCCCATAGCCGGATTGTTTTACAAAAATTTATACAAAGGGAGCTCATCCGCATCAGTGGCGAAATTATAGGCGATGCATATGAAGATACCATTGATGTATTTGATTTGCTGGATGATGCTGAAAGTAAATTGTTTGAAATCACCAACAACCATTTACGCAAAAATTTTGATGAGATCGAAACCGTTTTGGTAAAAACCATCAAGCGCATTGAAGATATGCGCAACCGGCAGGAAGATATTACCGGTGTGCCTACCGGGTTTGCATCTCTTGACCGGGTAACTTACGGTTGGCAGCCCACCGACCTGATTGTATTGGCTGCACGCCCTTCCGTTGGTAAAACAGCTTTTGCGCTTAACCTTGCCCGCCATGCAGCGCTGCATCCTACTAAACCTACAGCGGTTGGTTTTTTTAGCCTTGAAATGAGCAGTAGCCAGTTGGTACAAAGAATTTTAAGCGCCGAAAGTGAAATATGGCTGGAAAAAATTGCCCGTGGACAATTGGAAGAATATGAAATGAAACAGCTTTATAACAAAGGCATTAACCGGTTAACTAAAGCGCCCATTTTTATTGATGATACCGCCGCATTAAATATTTTTGAATTAAGGGCAAAATGCCGCCGTTTAAAAACCAAACATAATGTAGGCTTAATTATTATTGATTACCTGCAACTCATGAGCGGCAGTGGAGAACGAAATGCCAACCGGGAGCAGGAAATCAGTAAAATATCGAGAGACCTTAAAGGCCTTGCCAAAGAATTACAAATACCCATCATTGCCCTATCACAATTGAGCCGGGAAGTGGAAAAACGTAAAGAAGGCAATAAAATGCCGCAACTGAGTGATCTCCGTGAATCCGGCGCTATTGAACAGGATGCCGATATGGTAATGTTTTTGTACCGCCCGGAATATTATGATATTACCGCCAATGAATTTGGTGAGCAAAACAAAGGGGAAACCCATGTAAAAATTGCCAAGCACCGTAACGGTAGCCTGGAGTTAATAAAACTGAAAGCCCTTTTACATATTCAAAAGTTTATTGAATACGACTCAGACCCTAATGACACCGGCGGCCCCAGGCCAAAAGGAGGAAACTGGAAACCCGTTTCGGGCGGCGGAGATGATGCGGCTAAACTTTACATCAATAAAGAAAGCAGCATGAACGACGGCCGATTTGATGACGTGTCGTTTTAATTTTTGATTTTTCTTTAAACAAAATCGAGATAAGGGTATTTTTTGCCCAGGATGGTTTCGTCGTCGGCATTCAACCAGTTATGGAGTAAGGTAGCATATACGGCTTTAAAATCTACCTGGTGTTTCAGGTCGCCGCTATTTAAATCACCCAGGTTGGGCATTGCATTTATTAATCCTTTTTGTTTGAGGTTTCCGCCAATAAAAAACATATTGTTGGCCGTACCATGATCGGTGCCATTGCTGGCATTTTGAGAAACCCTTCTTCCAAATTCCGAGAAGGTCATAATCAGCACATCATCAAAGCGGTTATTTTTTTTCAAGTCGGCCGTAAAGGCTTTAATGGCATCATTTAACTCTGTAAAAAGCCGGGTTTGCTGTGCAGCCTGGTTAATATGCGTATCAAAACTTCCCAGCGAAACATAATACACTTTGGTATTAATATCGCTCATGATAAGTGAAGCAATCGTTTTAAGATTTGCCGCCAATTTAGTTGAAGGATAGGTTTGGGCGCTTGGCCTTAATTTGCTTTGCTCAAAAATATATTTGGCGCTACTAATCGTATCCCTCATGGTTTTATACAGGTAGTCCACAGCAGCTTCACTTTGCTCATGATGGTTGCTGATTTCTTTATAAAAATTTTCATTGCTGCTGGAATACAGGCGGCGAGGGTCGGTAAACGCCAATCCTTTTTGGCTATTTCCTTTTAAGGCCAGGCTGAGCATGTCATCAATTTCCACGGCTTGTGTGGGTTTATCGCAACCCTTACACTGTGCATCAAGGTAACGGCCTACCCAGCCTGTGCTAACATACTCGTTTGCATTGCTGGCACTTTGCCAAATATCCATACTCCTAAAATGCGAACGATCGGGATTTGGATAACCTACACTATTTAAAATGGATAAATTCCCATTATCATATAACTCTTTAAAAGCCGTTAATGCCGGGTTTAAGCCGGCATCGGAAGTTAAAGACAAGGCATTGGCAGCGGGTATGCCTAACCTGGGCCGTTCCTTGTAATAAATATCGTTATTTATAGGAATAACCGTATTAAGACCATCGTTTCCCCCGCTGAATTGAATAACCACCATAACCTTATTGCCGGGTGGAACGAGTTGTTTGTTTTCAAATGCTTTTAGAAATTTTGGCAGCATTAATGAGGCCGAAGCCAATGACCCTGTTTGAATAAATTCTCTTCTTTTAAACAACATAGTAGTATTTTTTAAAAACCGGTTAACACATTTGATACTCCGGTGTACTCAAAATATTGATTACGGCGCTTTTAATAAAAGCCTCCCTGGACGATTCGTCGGAAAAACGGGTAATAATATCTGCGCTCACCGTTTTGGGGGATTGAATTAATGAAAGGCTGATGGCCTCCACCAACCCGGGCCTTTTCACTTTTTCAAAAGCTTTGAAGATTAAATCCCATTCAATATCTGCTGCCCCACCACGGTTTATATAAGCCTTATTTCTATTGATGCGTACGGTTTCTTCCATTTTGGTTCCCATAGCCAGGTCGTCGTCAATTTTTGGAGTGAGAGAAATGGCTTCTTTTGCCGAATAAACCTGTGGCACCTGGAGGCGCACCATCAGGCTGGTGCTATCAATCCACGATGTGCCGCCCGGCCAGCCGGCTACATTGGGCGGATAAAACAATACCTGGCCGAGTACTTTTTGAAATAGCATTTGCGCTTCATCATTATCCAGGCTCATGGGCAGGTAACGGCGGATGCCTGCCAACAACTCGATAGGTGATTTTATTTTGCTGCCTATATTTTTTTCATCATAAAACCAATCGGATGTAAAGATGGCATTGAGCAAAGGCAAAATTTCATACCCTGATTGATAAAAATCGTCGGCAAGACTCTTCACCCTGCTTTCATCAATGTTTTCGTTTACCAAAAAACGATAAATTTTTCGGGTAATAAATTGGGCGGTTTCCTTTTTGCTTAACAAAATAGCAAGGATATCATCGCCATCAAACGGGCCAGATTTGCCCAGCACCGTTTTGTTTCCCTCATCATGAACCTGGCGCCTAAACACAAACTCTCCTTGCATATTAAAACCCCATCCTGTAAAAGCACGGGCCGCTTCTTTAATGTCGTCTTCGGTATAATGGCCTCGCCCCATGGTAAAGAGCTCCATAACTTCCCGGGCAAAGTTTTCGTTGGGGTGGCCTTTTTTATTTTGCTGGTTATTTAAAAATTGGAGCATGGTGGGCGACTTACTTACCGCCCTTAACAGCTCTCCAAAATTTCCCAATGCATTTTCCCTAATAATTTGCAGGAGCTCCTGCTGGAAATAACTGTTAATTACCCTTGTTGCAAAATGCCCATGCCAGAAAAAGCTCATTTTTTCCCGGAGTTGCGCTTCGCTGTTTATCATGGTATCGAGCCACATGAGGTTAAGGCTGGCAATGCCTTCCTTGTTTTCCATGCGCCGCTTTTTTTTCATGTCCTTATTTTCGGGAGATTTTTTCTCCAGCCTTATTACTTCTCCAACGCCTTTAACCAGGCCGTCTGACAGGCTCCTGGCTACTTCAATTTTTGCTGGCTTTTTAACGGAAGTTTCTATTAAGAGTTCCCAAAGTTTTTGGGTAGGAAAATCATCCAGGCTGGCAGCGTTTTCGGCCATTGGCCCAAAGCCGGCCCGCCATAACAAATGTTGGTTTTTTATACGGTTGGAAGCCATATTGAACTTATTTACTGCAATACAATAGTACAATTATCCTGAGTTTGACTCAAAACAAATGCACAGGTTTAACAGAAATTAAGATTTTGGCTACCCGTAATACGTTTTTTGGAAACTATCCGGCCTTGGCAAAAGCTTGTACATAAGCATGTACATTGGCTTTTTCGGTACTGTCTAACTTTGCTTTAGGCGCCATAGCATCCAATATAGGCACCCATTCTGCTGCGGTATAATTATCTACTTTTTTCAACTCGTGGCAACGGCCGCATTTGGCGGTATAAATTACCATACCTGCAGCAGCTTCTGTGCTGAGTTTAGGAACCGAGGTGGTTGGCGTTGTTTTAGGAGAACAACTAAAAAATAAGATAAATGAGGTTATCAGTAAAAACGAAATGAATTTCATACTATTAAAACTTTTTTTGGTATCGACAAATCTAATGCAATTTTGACTTATAAAAGCCAAAAAAACATTCAAAAATAGTTA
>JAFDZZ010000015.1 GCA_018266715.1 Bacteroidota bacterium | reverse complement strand
TTTAAAAAAATCCAAAAATCCAATCCTGAAAAACTCTTGCAAAGCCGAATTCGCATACCCAATTATTCCAAAGCGTTGATTGTATTTAGCGCCGGTTTTAAAAAACAATTTAACCTGTTATAATTTCCAGGAGGGTACCATGGAGCCGAAAAAAATAATTATTATCGGAAGCGGTATTGCCGGAATGGCCGCTGCAATCAGGCTCGCCGTTAATGGCCACCGGGTAACGGTGTTTGAAAAAAATGATACCTATGGCGGAAAAATAGCTTCTTTTGAAAAAGAAGGCTACTTTTTTGATTCCGGCCCATCCGTTTTTACCGAACCTGAAAATATTGAAGCGTTATTTCAACTGGCCGGTGAAAATTATACCGATTACCTGCGTTATGAAAAGCTTCCCGTAACCTGCAAATACTTTTTTGAAAACAACAAATCATTTATTGCCTATTCGGATCCGGAAAGATTTTACCCGGAATTGCAACAACTTTCAGGCGAAGATTTATTGCGTGTTAAACAATACCTGGCTAACGCCGAAAAACTCTACAACCATGCCGGCGCTATTTTTTTAAACAAATCCTTACATAAAAGAAGCACCTGGTTTAATAAAGATATTCTATCGGTATTAAAAGTTACCCGGCTCTCCTATATTTTAAAAACACTCAGTAGCTATAACCAACAAAAATTAAAAAGCCCTGAAGTTCAACAAATTTTTAATCGCTATGCCACGTACAATGGCAGCAGCCCCTTTAAAGCCCCTGGAATGTTAAGCCTCATTCCTCACCTGGAGTTTAACCGGGGGGTATTTTATCCTTTGGGTGGAATGCAAAAAATTGCAGATGCGGTTTTTGCTCTTGCCCAAAAAACCGGTGTTCACTTTGAATTTAATGCCCCGGCGCAACGCATCATACATTCTGAAGGCAAGGCAAGAGGCATCGTAGCCCATCATCAAAACCATTTTGCCGATGCCGTGGTGAGTAATGCAGATATTTATGTTACCTATAAACATTTATTAGGCAACGAAGTAAAAAGCCAAAAAGTGCTAAAGGCCGAACGCAGCAGTAGCGCATTGATATTTTACTGGGGCATCCTCAAACCCTTTCCTCAACTGGATGTTCATAATATTTTATTTTCAAAAGATTATTATTCTGAATTCAAGCACCTGTTCCGTTTTAAAAATATAAGTAACGACCCTACCGTATATATTAATGTTACGTCAAAAAAAGATCCCGCACATGCCCCCGCTGGGAAAGAAAATTGGTTTGTGATGATTAATGCACCCTCCAATACCGGGCAAAATTGGGAGCAAATCATCGGCAATACCAAAAAAAACATTCTTCAAAAAATAAGCGGTATCCTTGGGGAAGATATAGAACCTTTAATTGAGTCCGAAACCATTTACGATCCTCTTACGATCGAAAAAAACACCGGCAGCTTTATGGGTTCTTTGTATGGCTCAAGTTCCAATAGTAAAATAGCAGCATTTTTGCGGCATCCCAATTTTTCCCGTTATGCAAAAGGGCTTTATTGCTGTGGCGGCACGGTTCATCCCGGCGGCGGCATTCCGCTTTGCCTTAAAAGCGCTAAAATCACCACCGAACTTATTGAAGCCGATTTTCGGAAACGCAAAAACCATTGAAAAAATATACCCGGCACGAGATTGCCAGCACCATAGCCATCGTTTTTCATGCCATTGGGCTTGCAGGGATTTTATTTTATGATAAAACCCTTTTTGCTTCTTTTACGGCATATCATATTCTTCTCATGTGCGCACTCTTACTTTACAGCCTTAAAAAATTAACCTTCCCCTTTATTGTTTTTTTAGTAGCCTGCTTTTTCATTGGGTATTTTGTTGAGTATATAGGCATTTCAACCGGTTGGCTATTTGGCAACTATACCTATGGAAATTCACTTGGAATAAAAGTTGAAGAAGTACCCTTAATTATTGGCTTAAATTGGTTTGTAATCGTTTATTGCTGCGGCATTACGGCACATACTATATACCGGAGACTGATTGGAAGTTTAGGTATGGAAAACGCCGTTCTAAAAAAGGGGTTGCATCATTTTTCGCTCGCTTTCGATACCGCACTGCTTGCCGTATTTTTCGATTTTATTATGGAGCCGGCTGCCATAAAACTGGGCTATTGGGAGTGGCAAAGTGGAATCATCCCCACATTTAATTATGCCTGCTGGTTTTTAATTAGCTTTATTCTATCGGCCCTTTTTCAAGGGTTCAAACTGGACAGGCATAATAAATTCGCCGTACATTTGTTATTAATACAATTCATGTTTTTTCTCATTTTGCGTACTTTTTTATGAGCCCTTTTTTATTCCTGCTGCTGGTTTTGGTAAGCTTTATGATTATGGAAGGCATCACCTGGCTTACGCATAAGTATATTATGCATGGCTGGCTATGGAAACTACATAAAGACCATCACCAGCCCAAGCCGGGTTTTTTTGAAAAAAACGACAGTTTTTTTTTAATATTTGCCATCCCAAGCTGGCTCAGCATTATGCTGGGCTTGCAACATAAAATGTATGGGCTGGCCGCCATTGGATTTGGCATTGCCCTATATGGCCTTGCCTATTTTATTATTCATGATGTAATCATTCACCAAAGGTTTAAATGGTTTTCCCGTAGTAATAACCGCTATATCAAATCCATTCGCCTGGCCCATAAAATGCACCACAAACATTTAGAACGGCATGATGGCGAAAGTTTTGGGCTGCTTTGGATAAACAAAAAGTATTGGGTAAAAAAATAAAATCAAGCTCACAAGCAGGTTGAATTCACACTATATATATTTTGCAATTCTTACCGCTTCTATTGCCGGCCCTCTATTGTTGAGCTTTGATAAAAAAGTGGCCTTTTATAAAAAATGGAAATACCTGCTACCGGCTATTTTTGTTCCTGCACTATTTTATATCATTTGGGATATCATTTTTACGCATCTGCAAATTTGGCACTTTAATGACCACTATATAGCCGGGTTAAAAATGGTTAACCTTCCTGTTGAAGAAGTGTTGTTCTTTTTTGTAGTGCCGTATTGCTGTATTTTTATTTACGAATGTTTGCGGTGCTATTTCCCAAAATTGAACAGCAGTACCCATTGGAATATTTATCTAAAAATTTTGGCCCTTTTCCTGCTTCTTACCTCAATGTTTTTTTATGATAAACGCTATACTTTTTTTTCATTACTGTTTTGTGGTATTGGCCTTTTGCTGGCCACTTCTTTAAGTAGTTGGAAAAAATACTTACCTGCCAAAACTTTTTGTTTATCTTTTTTAATCATTCTAATTCCTTTTTTAACGGTGAATGGCCTGCTTACTTATTTACCTGTGGTGGAATATAATCCCCGGGATATTTCCGGCATAAAGATTTACACGATACCCTTTGAAGATGTGTTTTATGGAATGTTGTTGCTGCTACTCAATATCCTGCTTTTTGAAAAATTCAGGAATAAAAAACAAACTCCTTAAATACCCGATTATTCAATTTATTCAGCGAAATTTGCTGTTCACTAAAAGGCTGCTGCCTGGATGAAATACCTTTTTTTGATATTACTGCCTTTTATCTCTATAAAAGTATTTAGCCAATGCACTACTCCTATAACGGCATTTCCATATAGTGAAGGTTTTGAAGCCAGTAATGGCGGTTGGCTCAGTGGCGGCGCCGCATCTGACTGGGCCTGGGGTACACCCGGCAAACCGGTAATTAGCACTGCGGGAGGCGGCACAAAATGTTGGGTAACCGGTGGTTTAAACGGCAGTTCCTATAACAATGGAGAAAGCGCCTGGCTGCAAAGCCCGTGTTTTAATTTTGCAGGTTTGCAATATCCGCAAATTACTTTTAAAATATTTTGGGAAACCGAACGCAGCTTTGATGGCTTGCAGCTCCAATACAGCCTCAACGGAGGAAGCAGTTGGCAGGTATTGGGCGCCTCTAATTCCAATAGCTGCACCGCTTCAAACTGGTACAATGAAGCTTCGGTAAAATATTTAGGTAATTCGGCCGGTTGGTCGGGCTCCACTTCCAGCAGCTGTTCCAGCAGCGGCGGTAGCGGCAGTTGGCTTACGGCAAGCCACAGTTTAACTTTTTTAGCCGGGCAAACATCGGTGATGTTCCGTTTTTTATTTGGCGCCGGTACCGTATGTAATGGTTTTGATGGTATAGGTATTGATGATGTTTTTATTGGCGAAGCGCCGGCAAATTCCAATACGCTTTCTAAACTATGCATCAGCGAAAAAGAAATTCAGTTTTCAGCATCAGCTAATTGCATTACCAATTATAGCTGGGATTTTGGTGATGCCGCTTCGTCAGGCAACACGTCAACTGCAGCATCTCCTTCACATATTTTTAGCGCTTCCGGCACATATACCATAACCCTTACAGCCACTTATGCTACAGGCCCACCTACTATCACAACCCTTACCGTAAATGTACTGGATGTGGTGATTAACAGCACATGGCCCGGAAGGTGCAATAATATTGCAGATGCAACATTAACCGCAGTTGCCACAGGTAGCAGCGCTTATTCTTATGCCTGGAACACCAGCCCGCCACAAACCAGCGCCAGTATAACCAATGCAGGAGCCGGTAGCTATACCGTTACCGTAAACGCAGTAAATGCCTGCACGGCAAATAAACAGGTTATTCTAAATCCATTTACTCAAATGCAATTGAACCCGGTTATTAAAAATGCCTTTTGCGGCAATACAAATGGATCTATTACAACGTCCATTACCGGAGGAGAAGCGCCCTATAATTATAATTGGAGCAATGGCTCCACTGCAAGCGCCCAGCAAAATTTACCGGCTGGCAATTACAGTGTTATCATTACTGATATTAACGGGTGCCAGTTGAATAGCGGGCCCTTTTCCATAATTAATATGGACAAAAACGTTAGTGTAAACCTGGGGCAAGACCTTAGCATTTGCCCGGGCCAAAACATTGTACTTAACCCCGGAAATTTCAGCAGCTATCTTTGGCAAAATGGAAGTACAAATTCTTCTATAACCATAAACAATGCAGGAGAATATTTTGTAACAGTTACCGATGCTGATGGTTGCAACGGCAGCGATACCGTAAATGTTAATGCAGATTGCAGGGGAATTTATTTCCCCTCGGCCTTTACACCCGATGATGATGGCCTCAATGATAAATTTGGGCCTTTAGGCAACCTTTCTGCACTCAAAAATTATTCGCTCTCTATTTACGACCGGTATGGGAATAATATCTTTTTTAGTACAAACCCATTTGAAAAATGGAATGGTACGGTAAAAGGCGCAAAGCCCAATAGCGGTAGTTTTGTATGGATGAGTGAATTTTTATTTAATGGTAAAAAAGAATCCAGGAAAGGAAGCATTACCATTGTACGGTAATTAATCTGTTTTTTCCGGTCTCATCATCGGGAAAAATAATACGTCTTGTATGGATGATTTGCCGGTAAGTAACATACAAAGCCTGTCAACCCCAAAACCAATACCACTTGTTGGCGGCATGCCATATTCCAACGCCCTCAAAAAATCATAATCTATAAACATAGCTTCATCATCACCCCGTTCCATAAGTTTTGCCTGTTCTTCAAAGCGTTCCCTTTGTTCTATAGGATCGTTCAATTCACTATATGCATTGGCAATTTCTTTGCCGTTGATAATTATTTCAAAGCGTTCAACCAGGCCGGGTTTGCTACGGTGTTTTTTGGTAAGCGGGCTCATTTCTACCGGGTAATCGGTAATAAAAGTGGGTTGTATAAAATGATGTTCACATTTATCACCAAAAATTTCATCAATGAGTTTTCCTTTTCCCCATTTAATATCGGCATGAATATTTAATTTTTTACAAACTTCCCTTATTCCTTCTTCATCCATTGCACTAATATCAAAACCGGTATGCTCTTTAATGGCATCATACATACTTATGCGTTTATACGGCGCTTTAAAGCTGATTTGTTTATCATCAATAGTTACCTCGGTAGAAGCATTTGTAGCCATAGCGGTTGCCTCAAGCAATTGCTCTGTGGTTTCCATCATCCATTCATAATCTTTATACGCTACATAAAACTCCAGGATGGTAAACTCGGGGTTATGCGTACGGTCCATACCTTCGTTACGAAAGTTGCGGCTAAATTCATACACCCAGTCAAAGCCGCCCACAATAAGGCGTTTAAGATAAAGTTCATTGGCGATACGCATGTACATAGGCATATCCAAGGCATTGTGATGCGTAATAAACGGCCTTGCCGCCGCACCTCCCGGAATGCTTTGTAAAACCGGCGTATCCACTTCCAATGCCCCCCGTTCATTCAAAAATTTTCTAATGGCATTAACCATCTGCGTACGTTTAATAAAGGTTTCCTTAACGCCGGGGTTCACCACCAAATCGGCATACCGCTGCCGGTAGCGAAACTCGGGGTCGGTAACTTCGTCAAAAGTTTCTCCTTCTTTTTCCTTTACAATGGGCAATGGCCTAAGGGCTTTACTCAATAAAGTAAACTCTTTTACATGCACCGAAGTTTCACCGGTTTTTGTAGTGAATACATACCCCTTTACTCCAATAAAATCGCCTATATCCATCAGTTTTTTCCATACGGTTTGGTAAAGCGTTTTATCTTCTGCAGGGCAAATATCATCCTGCTTAATATAGCATTGAATTTTACCTTCGGCATCCTGCAACACAAAAAAGTTGGCTTTTCCCATATCTCTAACACTCATGAGGCGCCCCGCAATAACTACGTCAATCGGTTTTGTATTATCGGCAGCCCATAGCCTTTTAATTTCTGCAGAATGATGCGTTACGGGGTATAACGCTGCAGGATAGGCTTCAATACCTAATTGTAAAAGTTCGGCAAGCTTTTCTCTTCTTACCAGCTCCTGCTCAGATAAATGTGCTGTACTCATATACTAAAAATTCGGGGCAAAGGTAATTGAAGTGGGGCAGGCTGCCAACAGCGGCCCGGGGATTAAAAAGTGCACTCTTTTAGGAAACGGCTTTTAACCCTACGATTGATGCAATGAGCGTGGTAATAAAAAAAATGCGGGCAAATGATGCCGGTTCTTTAAAAACCCAAATACCTAAAATAGCGGAGCCCACGGCGCCAATGCCCGTCCACACCGCATAAGCAGTACCAATGGGCAGGGTTTGCGTAGCTTTTACCAACAATATCATGCTAATGACCAATGCAATAATAAAGCCGATATACCATAACGTTGCTTCATTGCCATTTGCATCTTTAGCCTTACCCAGGCAAAAAGCAAAAGCGGTTTCAAAAAGCCCGGCAATAATTAAAAGTGTCCAGTTCATGTAAAAAAATGCATGGTAAATTTAATTCATAATAGATTGCCCTGCATCAAAATTTATAGAAAATCAATAAACTTCCAAAGGAAAACTTCGTCTTAAGAAGATAAACTTTAATTTGCAACTACCCTTTTTAAATTTATAGTATGAAAAAAGCACTAACGATACTTGCCCTTTTCGGTACTATGGTATTAAGCGGATGCGAAACGCTGCAACAGGCGGCAGGCAGTTTGGGCGGACCCGTAACAGAAGCTGAAGCCGGGCAGGGCATCAAGGAAGCCCTTTCGCAGGGTTTGGTAAAATCGGTTTTGCAATTAAACAGTGTAGATGGTTTTTTTAAAGATGCCGTATATAAAATATTGCTGCCCCCCGAAGCCAAAAAAATTGAAAATACCCTGCGTTCGTTGGGTATGAACAGCCTGGTGGACAAAGCTATTCTTTCTATAAACCGGGGTGCCGAAGAAGCGGTAGGAACGGCCAAACCCATTTTTGCCGATGCTATTAAGAGTATGACCTTACAGGATGCCATTGGGCTGATAAAAAATGGGGATACCAGCGCCACACATTTTTTCAGGGTAAAAACTACCGATAAACTTGTAGCGGCTTTTACTCCAATTATTCAAGCCTCTTTAAATAAAGCAGATGCCACAAAATATTATGGGGATATCATTAAAACTTATAACGACCTGCCCACAACGTTCAAAAAACTCAACCCCGATCTCACCGGCTATGTGACCAACCGGGCCACCAATGCACTTTTTGATTTAATTGGGAAAGAAGAAGTAAATATCCGCACCAATTTTTTAGCCCGTACCACGGATTTGCTGAAAAAAGTATTTGGTACAAAATGGTAATGCTGTGGACGAGCTAATCGGCAAGCAACACCTGCCAGGCCTCAGTCACTTTTCCGTCATCAATTAATGCAGCGGCATATTTTTGCAGCTCAAGATCCATCTCGGCCGGGTTTATGGAAAAATATTGTATGATGCTTTTTAATTTTTCATCTTCAAAAGATGCATTTACAACCGGCAGTTCATTTACATTGGCCAATTGCGCCAGGTGGTTACCGGTTAATATTTTACTGTTTCGGATATTTTCAGGCAGGTTATCAAACCCAATACCCAGTTGTGTATTGGGCTTTGGCACCTTAAATGAACTTTGCGCATCCACTTTGCAATACCAGTCGCCGCCCAGCCGGGCTACATGATGCAGTTTGCGCTGATCTATCTTTCCCTGTTCATCTAAAAGCGTATCATCAATATGCATCACCAACACTTCACAAATAATTAAATTGCCCGCTCCGCCTTCTGTACCCAAAGGTTTTATTTCCAAAACCCTGCATTCCATTTTTACTTTACTTTCTTTTACCATTGGAGGCGCAATCACAGATGCCTTTTGTTGCGTAAAACCGGCTTTTATAAACTCATTAATACCTTTCGGGTATTCACAACTGGCCAATGAGGTTTGCTGCACCATATCATAATCCACAATATTAATGACCACCTCTTTTACTTCTTCAACATTTTGCAAGGTATGCTTGGTTGTATTATTACGCACCCTCCTTGCCGGAGAAAAAATAACAATGGGCGGATTTGAGGAAAATAAATTAAAGAAACTAAAAGGGCTCAGGTTTATATTCCCAGCTTTGTCAATTGTAGAAGCAAAGCATATGGGCCTGGGGGCAATGGCATGCTGCAGGTAGTTTTGCGCTTCCGCAGGTTTTATATCTTTTAAATGGAGAATCATTTTACATTTTTCTTTATGGCCAAAAGACTAAACTCATTTTCTTCTTTCACTATGGTATTCGTTAATTTACCAAGGGCATCTATTTCCAGTTCAACCACATCATTTTCTTTGAGCCATTGCTCTGCGTAATTAGGATTGTTTAATTTACCGGTACCGTTAAGCTCAAGAAAACATCCGGTACCTACGGTTCCGCTGCCAATAATATCACCCGGCATCAAGGTTACGCCATAAGATGCCCTTTCAATGATTTCTGCAAACGTCCAGTCCATATCAGCCACATTTCCTTCGCTCACCTGTAGGCCATTTACAAAACATTTCATGGATAAATTCCAGGCTTTGCCGGTATGACCTTCTTTACAGGACACTTCAAAAGCCGCCAGTTCATCCAATGTTACCAGTTTTGGGCCTATGGCAGTAGAAAAATCTTTTCCTTTGGCGGGGCCGAGGTTTAAAAGCATTTCTTCCATTTGCAATCTCCTTGCGCTCATGTCATTCATGATCATTAACCCGGCAATATAATCATCGGCATCGGCCGCTTTAATATTTCTTCCGGGTTTATTAATTACAATGGCGGCTTCCAATTCAAAATCCAGTTTTTCAAAATGGTCGGGCATGCAATAAATATTTCCGGGACCCTGGATGCTGTTGTGATTCGTAAAATAAAAAATGGGATACTGATCAAATTCAGGAATCATATCCACTTTTCGGTTTCTTCTTGCTGCAGCTACATGCTGGCGAAACGCATACCCGTCCCTGCAACTGGTTGGGTGGGGTACCGGCGCCAGCAATTCCACCTCATCTATAGAAAGGGCTATATCGTTTTTAAAATGATCCTTTCGTATTTTTTGTTCAATAACGGTAGCCAGGGGAACCACATCGTCCCAATAATTTAAAAACATGCCCATACTACCCGGCAAATCGCCGTGGAGCCTGTCCATATCGTAAAGTTTTTGATCTACCAATAACGCCAACTGATCCCTTCCTTCATTTAAGTAACTTACTAATTGCATTTTATTTTTATTTAAAGCAAAAGTACGCACAAGCAATTATTAACCATTCTTTAAAAGCGTATAATTTGAATATTATGTACCTTTGAATAGCGGATAAAATGGTATGAAATTTGAAAAAATACATAATAAAGGCCAGGCAAGATTGTTTCAAAACCAATACCTGGAATACCTCACCAAAACACATCCGTTAGTGATTTGGGGAATGTACATTCCCATTATTGGATATTTGCTTTATTTTAGTTACACCCATTTTAATTTACCTATTTTAACCGTTGCAGGAATATTTTTTGCCGGTATTTTTTTCTGGAGTTTTTTTGAGTATATCATGCACCGCTGGATTTTTCATTTTGCCAGTGAAAATGAAAAAGTGAAAAGGGTGGTTTATGTGATGCATGGCAACCACCATGAATATCCAAGAGATAAAGAGCGGCTATTTATGCCGCCCGTTCCAAGTATTATCATTGCTTCTATATTGTTCGCCATTTTTTATTTTATCGGTTTTTTGGTAGGCGCAAGATTTTTGGCCTTTAGTTTTTTCCCGGGATTTATGCTGGGATACTTACTTTATGGCACTATGCATTATGCCATTCATGCCTGGAACCCTCCCTTTAAATGGATGAAAGGCCTTTGGCGCAATCACCATCTTCACCATTATAAAAATACCGAACAAGGCTTTGGGGTGAGTTCAACACTTTGGGACCATGTTTTTGGTACCGGCTTTAATTTAAAAAAAGAAAAAGAAGATAAGGAGAAAGTGAAAGAGCTGATGTTTTAAATCTTTCAAAAACGGTCTTCTTCATTGCCCGCATTGCCATTTTTTTTGTTTTGTTCCCTGGTTTTAATTTTTTGTAATAACCTTTCTATAATTAATGTAGCAATTACTTCGGCTGCATCTTTATCCTGAAATTCTTTAAGGCTGGCTTTTAGCTTTTCTTCATTTACATCAATGCGATAGAGTAAATTCAATAAACGGCTAAAATCATTATTGATTAATTGATTAATATATTGAGCAAGTTGATGCTGAAATTCTTCCTGTGTAAGGTTTTGAGGAAGACTTACATCCCATTCTTTTTGCAGGTGTTGAAGAAGTTGTAAATGAAGAGCCATTGTATTAAAATTTTTCTAAAACGCCCAACCCAAATAAAGCAAAATCGTATTTCACCGGGTCTTTAGCATCAAATTGCCTGAGAACCGAAGTAAGTTCTGTTGCCGCTTTCCAGTCGTTTTGTTTACGCTGAAGCAGTTGAAAATGCCGGGCAACTTTGGCCACATGCACATCAAGCGGTATCACCAGTTGATGGGGCTTTATTTTTTTCCACAAACCAAAATCCACAGCACATCCATCACTGCGTACCATCCAGCGTAAATACATATTTAATCTTTTGCAGGCCGAATGTTTAAATGGCGATGCAATATGCTTTACCGTCCTGGCCGGAAAGTCTTCCAAAGAAAAAAAATAACCATAAAACCCATTCAGTGCATTTTCTGTAGTGGTATCCGCCTGGTTCATCCGGTGTGTAAATGCATACTCCAAAGACCGGTGCTTGCAGTAATGCATTTTTAAAAAAGAAATAAAATACAATAAGTCGGTGGCATTGAAGGTACGGTGTTTAAAGGCCAGCAATTTCTTTAAATCGGCATTGCTGTGATTGCAGCAAAAATCATGTGGGGCCTGGTCCATAAGCTGCATCAACTCCAGTGATTTTTTAATAATGCCCTTGCGGTTTCCCCAGGCAAATACCGAAGCAAAAAAGCCTGCAATTTCAATATCCTGCAGTTTTTGGAAACGGTGCGGTACGGTAATTGGATCGTTATCAATAAAAAAAGGGCGGTTGTATTCCTCCACTTTTCTATTTAGCAAGGTTTGTAAACTTTCGGCTTTTTTTATCATTTTTTTTGCAGGTTCTGGTATTTTAGAGTGAACCCTACAGTAACTCAACACATAAAAAAATGCGCCAGGTCGGCGCAAAATAACCTCCATCAAAACCCCGGTTTATTTCTTAAAATTCAGCGGGTTTTTTATTTTGCTTTGCTTGATGATGGATAACTTTAACTTACATCGTTCAATATCTTCCTGGTAGCCTTTTATTTTATCGTCATTTAACGAAGCAAGAATGGCTTTTTCATAATTAAAAATTGCGGCTTCAAAATTTAGTTTTAACTCTTCCATTATAGCCCATTTTCCAAATATCCACGACTTCTCTAAAGTAACAATGGTAAGGCATTTGGTTAAATGTTTTTCCAGGTCGTCAAACCGTTCGAGGTCGGTTAAAAATGTGCTGTAATGAAAATAGGGATGCGGATAAAGCGGATCGCAGCGCATGGCCGTTAAAAAATGATTTTCGGCCCTGTCGTAATCATCAAATTGCGTTTTAAGCAGCCAGCCCATTGAATTATGTGCCGGTGCATGCTTGGGCTCTTCGTATAAAATAGATTCGCATTTATGATAGGCTTCGGCAAAAAGACTGTTCTTTATATCCGCCTCCGACTCAAGATATAATTCATCTACATTCATGAAAAGTGTTTTTGGTTACCTTATGTAAATATAATTCATTTTAACGGCAAGCCGAAACAATTTACCAGCCCAAAATCCATGCAAAAATTAAAGGTGCAACAATGGTTGCATCGCTTTCAACAATAAATTTTGGCGTATTGATATCTAATTTCCCCCAGGTAATTTTTTCGTTGGGTACAGCGCCGCTGTAAGAGCCGTATGATGTGGTGCTATCGCTTATTTGGCAAAAATAACTCCAAAACGGTACATCGTGCCATTCCAAATCCTGGTACATCATAGGTACCACGCAAATTGGAAAATCACCGGCTATGCCACCGCCGATTTGAAAAAAGCCCACACCTTTTCCGCTGCTGTTTTGCCTGTACCAATCGGCCAGCCACACCATATATTCAATACCGCTTTTTACAGTACCCGCTTTTAACTCGCCTTTAATAACGTAAGAGGCAAAAATATTTCCGGTGGTACTGTCTTCCCATCCGGGGCAAACAATAGGTATATTTTTTTCCGCAGCGGCTACAATCCAACTGTCTTTGGGATCAATTTCATAATACTGTTTCAGCACACCGCTTAAAACCACTTTGTATAAAAATTCATGTGGAAAATAGCGTTCCCCTTTTGCTTCGGCATCTTTCCAGGCGGCATGTAAATGTTTTTGCAGGCGGCGAAAGGCTTCTTCTTCGGGAATACAAGTATCGGTAACACGGTTAAAATGGTTTTCCAATAAATCCCATTCCTGTTGCGGAGTAAGGTCACGATAATTTGGAACACGCTTATATTTACTGTGGGCCACAAGGTTCATTACATCTTCTTCAAGATTAGCGCCGGTGCAGCTGATGATTTGCACTTTATCCTGCCGGATCATTTCGGCAAGGCTTAAGCCCAGCTCCCCGGTACTCATGGCGCCGGCAAGGGTAATCATCATTTTTCCGCCTTGGTTCATGTGGGTTTCGTAGCCTTTTGCGGCATCCATTAAAGCGGCAGCATTAAAATGGCGGTAATGGTGCTCAATAAATTGCGATACGGGTCCTTTTGTCATAACTAACCATTAAATTTTAAGTACAAAGATAAGGCAATGCCTAATTAATGATAGAATACATAAACGCTTTACACTCAATATTTCAATAATAAAGAATGTGATTTTCGATTTCAGAAAATAATGCAGGTTTACGAAATACGAAGCTGTCGGATCCTTAAAAAATTTAGGAATTATGGGTAAATTTGCAGCATAAATTTTTGCATCATGATAAAAACAGGAAACCCGGTAATTAGCATTTATACCGAGATGACGCCCAACCCCGAAACCATGAAATTTGTGGCCAACAAATTATTGTACCCGGGGAAAAGTATTGACTTTGCCGACGAATCTACTGCAAAACCATCTCCGTTGGCGCAGGAACTTTTTAGTTTCCCTTTTATAAAATCTGTTTTTATAGCCAGCAATTTTATAACCCTTACTAAAACCGCCGAAACCGAAGACTGGCAGGATATTGTACCGACCATACGCCAGTTTTTAAAAGAATATTTAGAAGAAGGCAAGCCCGTGGTTAATGAAGAAGAAGTGGAAGCTATGAAACAACCCTCCGGCAATACGCCTACTGCAGATGATGACGATGTAGTAAAACGCATTAAGGAATTACTGGAAAACTATGTAAAACCTGCCGTAGAAATGGATGGCGGCGCCATACAATTTAAAAGCTACGAAAACGGCGTGGTAAACCTTACCATGCAAGGCAGTTGCAGCGGTTGCCCCAGCAGCACCATTACTTTAAAAGCCGGTATAGAAGGCATGATGAAACGCATGATACCCGAAGTGAAAGAAGTGGTGGCGGAAGCGGAATAGAGGTTATGTACAAATTAAAATGAACGTGGGGCTACCTGGGATATAAACCTTTTTCGAAAAGAAAAAGTTTTTATGGTTGCACTATTTGACCAATTTGGAAATGAAATTCCAATTTTTATTGAGCCTTAGCGGATGGGTTGCCGGCGAGGTTGCCTTTGTACTGTTTATTTTGTAAGTACCATTCCAAATATGCCTACGGCCAGTTGAGCCCAAATAAGTAAGAACGTAAGAAGCACTGCAGCACAAAGTAGTAAACGGCTTTTAGCACTTTTCACTTTTCTTAAAACAAGTTCACAAAGCAGCCCGGTTCCCAGCAACAGGATACCCATTATTACAAAGTCGATGACTTTCCAATTTACTGCATTGCTAAATTGCATTGCAATTAAAGGAATAAGTAGCAGAATGGGAACCCCCGCTAATATGAATATTAATCTTTTGTTTTGTGAAGTCATTTTTCCCAAATTATTAATTAACCAATTGAAAAGATAACACTAAAATTGAAGTAAGCCGTATTTATCCCTAATTTCACGGCATGAGTTTTGGAGAAATAGTACATACTTTTTTTAGCAATATTAAAGATACCCGCTGGCAGGAGTGGGTAAGCACCCTCACTCAAATTGCCAGCGTTTGGTATGCCAAAAAAAATAATGTGCTGGTTTATCCCACAGGGATCATTGGCGTATTGCTTGCTGCTTATGTATATTATTTTTTGGCCCGACCGCCGCTTTATGCCGATGCCATTTTAAACCTGTATTATTTTGCAATGAGCGTTTACGGCTGGTACAACTGGGTGCAAAAAAAAGAAGAAGGCAGCCTGGTTTATCCCATTAACTGGTGCACTAAGAAAGAACTGTGGTTTGGCCTTGGTTTCTTTTTGTTTAGCTGGATTGCTATTTATTTTTTACTCATTTCCATTACCGACAGTAATACCCCGGTATTGGATTCGCTGGTTTCGTCGAGCGCTATTACCGCCATGTGGTGGATGGCTAAGCGCAAAGTAGAAAACTGGCTGGCCTGGATTTTTTCAAATATTGTAGCTATACCGCTCAACTTTTACAAAGGTTTTATACTTTTTACATTAATGTATGTGTTATTTTTAATTTTAGCCTGGATGGGCTATACCGAATGGAAAAAAACAGCAAAGCAACATGCCGCACATTAAAAAAATAGTAGCCATCGGGCCCGAAAGCACCGGCAAAAGTTCACTTTGCGAAGCATTGGCCACATATTTTAAAACTATTTGGGCCAAAGAATATGCAAGAGAATATTTAGTAAAACACGGCGCTAAATATGCTTATGAAGATTTAAACGCCATTGCCGAGGGACAGTTTGCCGAAGAAGAAGCTGCAATAAAAAATACCGCTGAAGGCTCACCGCTTTTTATAGATACCGATTTTTATGTAATAAAAGTATGGAGCGAATTTGTATTTAATAAATGCAACAGCCGGATTCTTACACAAATTGCCCATAGAAAATATGACCTCTACCTGCTTTGTAATACCGACCTTCCCTGGGTAAAAGATGAATTAAGGGAATACCCCGATTTAAAAACAAGAGAAAAATTGTTTCATCATTACAAAGATATTTTGGTAAACCAACATACCCCATGGGTTACGATTAGCGGGCAACATGAGGAACGGTTGCAACAAGCAATTGAGGCAACAGAAAAACTATTTCGTTAGTCTAATTGATTAATTCTGCAATATCCGGGTCTCCATCCAGGTTGTTCATTTGCCTTAAAATTGCAGCCGCCCTGTATTTTACATAATTACTTAAAGGCACTACCGTATATTTTTTAGGATTGGGGAGGCATGCCGCAATCATGGCTGCTTCCTGCCGGGTAAGATTTGCTGCATCTTTATGAAAATATTTTTGCGCTGCAGCCTGCACACCAAATACCCCACGGCCCATTTCGGCAATATTGAGATAGCGGGCTAAAATGGTTTTTTTGGACCATAAGGCCTCAATCGTTGCAGTAAAATAAACTTCAAGCCCCTTGCGAAAAAATCCACCGCCCTGGAATAAAAATATATTTTTTGCTGTTTGCTGGCTAATGGTACTTGCCCCACGAATTTTATTGGGGTGTTTTTGGTTATACTTTACCGCTTTTTTAATGGCTTTAAGATCAAAACCATCATGGTCGGGAAAAAGCTGGTCTTCAGCAGCAATAACTGCAAGCTTAATATTTGCGCCCATATTATTATAAGAAATATAATCCCTCTGGAGGCCATTAAAACTTATTAAACTGCCCAACTGGGTAAGCGTAATGGGCGGGTTAAAAACAAAACCTAAAAGCAAATACATAAAAGAACTGATGTAACAAACAAAGAAAACATCTCTAAGCCAAACCGCCAGTTTATGGAGTGCTGTAATTTTTCTCAATACAAAATAGTAAAGCAGCCCTATAAGTATAATACCCAAACAAACCCAAAGCACTTTTGTTTGCAAATTTTTTACCACAAAGCCCTCTACTGAAAATTTTTGAACTATAAACCAAATAAAAAATAAAACATGGGCTATAAAGATCCATAAAAAAATTTGTTCAATTTTTTTCCATAACTGCAGGAGTTGTGGCTTCTTCATTTAAGGTGAATTAGTATTTATTGCGTGTAACGAAAACACCAATAATTAAGGCCAGCCCAAATACCATGTAAAGGATTCCGGCAATACGGTTAAGCCTTCGGATGTTTTTGTCGTTCAGCTTATTTCTCAATTTTCCTGAAATATTTATTTTGAGTAAATCAGCACTCATTACCACAATGAGGCAGGAAATAAATGTGGCAAATCTTTCTTCAACGGAGTTGCCCAAGGTTTTAGTAGTTGTGGCAAACCAAAGCGCTATTACACCGGGGTTTAAGCTGTTAATAAAAAAGCCTGTAACAAAAAGACCTACGTGTGTGGCTTTGCCAATTTTTATCCCCTGGTCTAACTCTGCCTTTGACTTATATTTTTTATAAAACAAATAATATATACCCAATACAATAAGAAAACTGCCGCCAAAAATGCCAATTACTGTTTTGTATTCTATAAGGTCGCTCAATAAGCCGCTAAAAAGATTAGCCGTAATTATTAATAAAATGTCACTTAGCCATACGCCGGCTACAAAATAAAAAGCGCTGAAAATTCCGTAATTAATCCGCAGTTTTAATATGGCAAATAACACCGGGCCAACCGTAAAGACCAGCGCAAAACCTAATAGAATCCCTGAAATTATTGCCTCCGTCATCCCATTTATTTAATTACCGGGTAGTTATTTTCCGGTTTGGTATAGGTGGCAACAAAATCCTGCCACTCGTTTAATATTTTTCCTTTAAGTACCCTCGGGAATTTATGCTGGCCTCCAATTTTTCCCCTGGCTTCCATAAAATCCATAAATGCTTTTTCGGGCAACAGTTTCACCGAAATATTTTTAAGCGCATGGTTGCGCTCCACTTCATAATCGTCATTCAACTGCTTAAGGTTTGCATCAATTTTTTCAGCCAGTGTTTGTTCATCGGCTTTATCATCCGATGCCAAAAACCATTCATGTGCAAAAAAGTTTCCGTAGGGCACACCGGCCACTGTAAATTCAGGAATAAACACATTCATTTGCTCCGAGACCATTTCAATGGCTTTATTCATATTGTCCACACTCAGGTGTTCGCCTACCAGGCTTAAAAAATGCTTGGTTCGCCCGGTGATAATAATTTGGCTTGCCTTTTTATCAATCAATTTTACCGTATCCCCAATTGCATAACGCCAGGCCCCGGCATTGGTGGTGATTAATATTGCATATTCTTTATGTTCTTCTATTTCATGCAACATCAATGTTTCGGGCGCATCAACCATATTCCCTTCGCCATCAAAATTTTTATCATCAAAAGGAACAAACTCAAAAAAAATATTGTTGTTTAAAGCAAGGTGCATGCCCTTTGCGCCCTGCTTGTTTTGATAGGCCAAAAATCCTTCGCTGGCCAAATAGGTTTCAATATAGGTAATGGGTTTTCCCAAAAGCTTTTCAAAACCCCTCTTATAGGGCTCCAGCGCCACGCCACCGTGAACGTAAAACGAAAGATTGGGCCAAAGTTCATGAATGTTTTTTAAGCGATACCGTTCTATAATTTTTTCAAGGCACAGTTGCAACCATGCCGGTACGCCTACAATGAACCCGATATCCCAGTTGGGTGCATTTTCCACAACTTCATCCAGTTTTTTAGACCAATCCTTTTCTTTGGCAATTTTTTTACCCGGTTTATAGAGGCCAAGGCCCATAAACCAAAAGGGGATATTTTTTTGCTGGATACCGCTCAAATCGCCGGCATAATACGTGGGGCCTTTTTGCAACTGAGTGCTTCCGCCAAGCATTAACCAACCTTTTCCAATGGCGCTTTTGGGTACATCTTCAT
>JAFDZZ010000159.1 GCA_018266715.1 Bacteroidota bacterium | reverse complement strand
ACCGTTTTTGTGATGGTGTATCACTTCCCCCTTCCAGTTGCCATAAGTTTGAACATGATGCCCCAACTCGTCAATGGTGATTGAAAATTTTGTTTTCAATACATCCCCTACATGGCGCCCTGTAACTTCCTCTTCGGTATAACCGTATAATTCTTCAGCATGTTTATTCCAATTGGTGATTTTGTAATTGCGATCAATGGTGATTACCGGGTCGGACATGTTTTGCACAACGGAGGCATTAAAACGCAGGGCATGGTCATTTTCTTCCCATTTTTTAAACTCCCTATTGATGGTTTTAAAGCTATAGAATAAAATTCCAAGAAATAACAACACCAGGGCAAAAAACTCCCAGGAAATACGGCTGGCATAATTTTTCAAATTTTGGTTTGATTGTTCCAACTCAAACCTTTTAGTTTTTTCAATTTGATCAATCAAGCCAATGGTATTATCAAACTGCATTTTTCCTCTTCCCAGGTTCATATAGTGATTTGCAGAATCGGCGCCATAGAGTTTAAAAATTTCAACATACTCTTTGGAATGAAGCATTTTATTATTAAGGAGCACCAACAACTGATACTGATAATTTAATGAAACTTCATCTTTAAAATCCAAATCGGCTAATAACGTCGTATCTCTCCGGAGTTTATTAAAATTATCATAGAAAGGGGCCAGTAATTTTCCATCGGAAGCGGCAAAAGCGTTTTGGCTGGTTTCCATGGCGTTTAAATCAATACTGGTTCGTTCCAGTTGCAGTAAAAAATCCAGCGAACTTTTCACACTTCCGCTGGAGGTTTCCGCTTTATTCATATTGTAAAAGGTAAACAGCAGGAATGCGCTAATGGTAACAAAAGCAATAATGAATATCCACCTTATTCTTGCATCGGTAATTTTACTTTCCATACAACTTCAATATAGTGGTAAAAATTACAAAAAATAATTTACTTAAAGGGTAATTTATAGCCTGCAACTTCATGAGTGCAGGGTTACTAATAAGAATAGCAGCCATTTAGGCTGCTAAATCTTTAAGGTTTACCGGTATTATTTTAAATTTCCGTCGGTATCCAATTCTATAATTTCAAAGCCAAATTTTTTAAGGCCGGGGAGAATTTTTTTCTTATCCCCAACGAGTAAAATATTCATTTTTGAAAGATCAAGCCATTTATGGGCAAGCCCGTCCACACGGGCCTTTGTAAGATTATTTAAAATCGTATTTTGTTGTTTCACAAAGTTTGAAGGCAGGTTATACTCCAGCATACGATTGATAAACCCTGCTTTTTGACCCGGGGTTTCGTACAATCTTGCATCCCGTTGCCCAATAGAACTTTTCATAAAAGTCAATTCATCCGGCTTTATTCCATTTTTCTGATACTGGCTAATTTCGTTTAGCACTTCCGTTAAAGCGCTGTCTGTGGCGTCGGCCCGGATACCGCTGCTAAACACAAAATCGCCGTTATACTTTCCGCTGCTAAAGTTCGACCTTGCTCCATAAGTATACCCTTTATTTTCACGCAAATTAATATTTAACCTGCTGTTAAAATCACCACCAAGGGTGTAATTCATTAAACCGGCCAGGTAATATTCCCCGGTAGCATCATACTTTAAATTTGTGGCCTTGCCAACTCTAAACTCTGTTTGAGCTGCATTGGGCACATCCACTAAATATATTTTTGTTTGGCTAACAGCGGGAGCAGCTCCCGGCGCAGGAATCGTAATTTTTTTATCGGGTAAATTATTTAAAAATCCAATCATCGGTATTATTTCATTTTCTTTCACATCCCCTATTATGGTCACATGGGTTCCCTGCGTGGTAAAATATTTATGATAATAGTTTTTGACATCTTCAAGGGTAATCTGCTTAACGGTATTTTCGGTTCCACCGGCGTTCATGCCTAAAATATTATTTGGGCCAAAATTCAATTTATCGATTACTTCGTTTGCGATGACTGAAGGCTGAGATTTACGCTGCCGGAATGATTCCAGGGTTTGTTTCTTAATTCGGCTAAAAGCCTCCTCGGTAAAAAGCGGCTGTAATAATTTTTCCTGCAAAAGCGCCAATGTGGGCGCCAGGTTTTTTTTAAGCGATTGCAGGCTATAGGTTATGCCATCAATATTATCCGATACCGATATTGAACTGCCTAATTTTTGCAGTTCTATAGCCATTGCTTCGGCAGTATAATTTTTACTGTCTTCGTTAAGCATATCCGCCACAATACCCTGCAACCCTAATTTAGCCGTATCGTTTGCCATGGCAAGATGGCCACCGGGTATTTTAATTTGAAGGTTTACAATCGGCAGTTCATCATACACTGAGCCCATTACTGAAATGCCTCCAGGCAATGATTTTTTCCACACTTCGGGCACTTTCAACTCGGGATTAGCGCCGGGTAATGGCATTTTAGAACGGTCAAAATTGTCTTTGGCCTTTTGATATGTCAATCCGTTATAACCATAATCGGGTTTTATATAGCCGGTAGTATCAATGGTATAATTATCGGGTTTTGCCGCTGCTATTTTACCCGATTGGGTAAGTACACTAATGGTAACGCTGTGCTTGTTTTTAATATATTTTTCGTAGGCATTCCATACGGCATCTTTTGTAAGGGCAAGATATTGAGTAAGCAGTTGCCCCATCATATTCGCATTGCCGGTATATGTTTGAAATGCGGCAAGCTGGCTCACTTTTCCGCTTACACTTTGAAGGCCATAAATGTATTGCGATTCAATACTTCCCTTAAACTTCTCCAAATCATCATCGGTAACGCCTCTTTTTTCAAATGCCTTAAAGGACTCGGCAATTAAACTATCTGCTTCAGAAAGGCTGTGGCCGGCAAATGGCGTAACTCTTATGCTAAATTCACCTGCCAATTCCGACAGGCGGCTGAAAGCGGATGCGGAAACGGCTTTTTGTGGTTTTACCAATTGCTGATAAAGCACCGAATTTTTTCCCTGCCCAATGATTTGTGCAAGGCAGGTCAGCGCTGCCATGTCTTTATCATAATTGGGTACAGTTGGATATGTTTTTTGCAGGGTAGGCACTTTTGCATAGTTATCAACATAACTCACATACCGGTCTGATGAAAGTTGTACAGGCGGTAAAACAGTTTTGGATACTTCGGGTCCACGTGGAATGGGCCCAAAATATTTTTCGATCCATTTTAGTGTAGTAGCCGGGTTGATATCGCCACCAATGGTTATTGTGGCATTATTGGGTCCATACCATCTTAAAAAAAAGTTTTTTAAATCAGTTACATCTACACGGTTTAAGTCTTCAATATAGCCAATGGTGAGCCAACTGTAAGGATGACCATACGGATATAAATTTTTGCTGGCAGTTTCGCCCAACAGCCCGTAAGGGCGGTTATCATAATTTTGGCCCCGTTCATTTTTTACCGTACTGCGTTGTATCTCAAACTTTTTTTGCGTTACGGCATCCAGCAAAAACCCCATACGATCGGCTTCCAGCCAAAGCATTTTTTCCAATTGGTTGCTGGGAACTGTTTCGTAATAATTGGTTCTATCCTGGTTTGTAGAACCATTAAGGGTTCCACCGGATTCAGATATAATTTTAAAATGCTGCTCATCGGCCACATGATCGCTGCCCTGGAACATCATGTGTTCAAAAAAATGGGCAAAGCCGCTTTTGCCAATTTCTTCCCTGGCGCTGCCTACATGATAGGTTACGTCCACATGCACTACAGGGTCGCTGTGGTCTTCATGTAATAAAATGGTAAGGCCATTTGGCAAGCTGTATTTTTCATAAGGAATAATCACCTCATTGCCTGTTTTGGAAATTTTTTCAACCAGGGTTGCCTGCCCAATTGTACATAAAGCCAGGCTCACAAAACCAAAAATTAAAACGTATTTTTTCATGATGAGTAGATAAATTTAAAAAAGGATGTAATACTCTTTTGAAGTGTTGTAAAAATACAGAATCCATACTTTAAAAAATTGTATTTTTATCAAAACACATTTATTATGACAACGCATGACATTGATTATAAAATTTATGGCGAAGAATTACAATATGTGGAAATAGAGCTTGACCCCGGGGAGACGGCTATTGCAGAAAGCGGCGGGTTTATGATGATGGAAAATGGCATAGAGATGCAAACCATTTTTGGCGATGGAAGCCCCCAACAGGGAGCGGGTATGTTTGGAAAACTCCTGAATGCGGGCAAGCGGTTGCTTGTAGGAGAAAGTTTATTTATGACCACCTTTACCAATATGGGGCAGGGCAAGAAAAAAGTAAGTTTTGCAGCACCCTATACCGGTAAAATTATTGCATTCGATTTATCACAACTTGGTGGAAAAATCATAGCTCAAAAAGATGCTTTTTTATGTGCGGCAAAAGGGGTAAGCATCGGCATTGAGTTTCAGCGAAAATTAGGTACAGGAATTTTTGGCGGTGAAGGTTTTATTATGGAAAAGCTGGAAGGTAATGGCCTGGCTTTTGCCCATGCCGGCGGATATATAACAGAAAGGGAATTGCAGCCCGGTGAAATTTTAAAAATAGATACCGGCTGCATCGTAGCCTATACAGCTACCGTAGATTTTGATATTGAAATGGTGCGAGGGGTCAAAAACTGGGTGTTTGGCGGTGAAGGCTTGTTTTTTGCATTATTAAAGGGTCCCGGAAAAGTGTGGATACAATCGTTGCCCATTAGCCGGCTGGCCGGAAAAATTTTACAATACGCCCAGGGCAAAAGAAAAGAAGAAGGCAGCATCCTGGGTGGATTAGGTAACCTTTTAGATGGATCTGAATAACCTTTAATTCATCTTAGCATGTTAAAACTTACCCTTTTGTGCTGTATTTTTTTACAGGTATTACCCGCTTTAGGCCAACCCGGTTTAAAGAATACTTTAAAATTGAATATCCCGGGCTATTTCCTGTTATCGGGCAGCGCTTCTTTTGAAAAAAGAATTACGGGCAAATCAGCTATACAATTGAATGCAATAGCGGGCAAAGCTTATGGCAACGAATTTAAAATTCTTGCGGCCAGGGCCGATTACCGCTGGTATTTCTCTAAAAAGAAAAAAGCTCCCCTGGGTTTCTATGGGGCATTGGGTATGGGTGTTGAAAAATTTTCTTTTTATACTTCATTCACTACCCCTACGGCAACGTACCGCAGAGATTATGATGCCAGCGGTTTTGCCTTAGCTCATTACTATGGTTACCAGCAGCGGTTTTCCAATGGTATTATGCTGGATATATTTTGCGGGGCACAAAAATTATTCTCAACCTATAGGGATAAAGACGGATATGAATACCTCCCGAATACACCCAAATCATGGGTATTGTATTTTGTGCCGGTGGCCGGTGTGTCTGCCGGGTTTAGCTGGTAATTTAATGGCCCAGTACCTTTAGTTCTGTTCTTCGGTTTTGCGCCCGGTTTTCTTCGCTGTTGTTTGGCGCTATAGGCCTGGTTTCTCCATACCCTTTTGACATCAGCCTGCCGGGGGCAATACCATTGGCAATAAGATATTTCACTACGGATTTTGCCCTGTTTTCTGATAAAATAAGGTTATCGGCCGGGTTGCCGATATTATCCGTATGGCCGGTTATTTCAATTTTTAGCGCCGGGTTATCATTGAGCAATTGCACTACTTTATTTAATTCTGTTTGAGACCCGGGTTTTAGTTCCCACTTTTTAGAGTCGAAGAAAATATTTTTAAGAACAATGCTTGCGCCGGTTTCAATGGGTTGCAAAGGAATATCTACATAAAAAGAAGTATCAACCTGGTTGGAGGGCAATGAAAAATGATCCGAATAAAACAGGTAATTCTTACGGTTTACATTTAATACATAATCTTTACCAACCGGTAACGTGATGAGATAATGCCCGTTTTCATCTGTTTGGAGCCTGGAGACCATCCGGCTTGAATTTACTTCAAATAACTCCACCAAAGACGGAAGGCCCTCGCCTGTTTTTTTATCAAATACTTTCCCATTCACCCAAAGGGTTTTTGCAGCCCTGCTACTATCCGGTAATTGATAACTGTATATATCCAGTCCCCCTTTGGTATCGGCGCCATCGCTGGCATAGTAGGCCGTTTTTCCATTACTGGCTACAATAAGTGAGCCCTCATCATCAATGGTATTAATGGGGTAGCCGAGGTTTTGGGGTGTTGACCAGTTGAAATCATCTTTTTTACGGCTCAGGAACAAATCGGTAGCGCCGTATCCTGCATGTCCATTGCTGTTAAAATATAAGGTTTGATTATCGGCATGAATAAATGGGCAACCTTCATCAGATGATGTATTAATAACCGGCCCAAGGTTAACCGGCTCGGTCCAACGGCCATTGGCATTTTGATGGCTTACCCAAATATCTTTTCCTCCAAAACCACCGGTGCGGTTGCTGGAAAAATATAAATCTCTTTTATCGGGAGATAAACAGGGCGAGGACTCCCAGAATTCCGAATTGATTACACCGGGAAGATTTTGGGGCTCGGTCCATTTACCGCTTTTTGTTTTATAGGATATATACAGGTCGCAGCTTCCCAGCCCTTCGGGATAATTGCAGCCGGTAAACACCAGCCATTCTCCATCCTGCGATATGTTTTGCGCCCCTTCATTGAGATTGGTATTTACCCTGCCTTCAATGGGCCTGGCTTTGCTCCAGGAGCCGTTGATAAAATTGCTTACATAAAAATCTTCATCGCTGTTAATCCGTCGGGTAAAAACCATGCTCTTACCATCAATGGTTAACGAGGGAAAATATTCCAGGTGTATGGTATTAATGCTATCGCCTAAGTTTTGAGGCGCCGGCGCTGCGGCGGCTTCCGGATGCAAAACCGCATAATCCAGGGCAAACTTATAAGTGCTTTTACGAAAATTTCCGGCTTTTTTACTTTGTGCATTAAGTGTGGGATTTTGCAAAAACTTATTTACCGCTTCCAGCGCTTTGGAGAAATTGCCGGTACCGGCCAATGAAATGGAATAGGGCAATAAATACACATCGGAATACTGAGCATCCAGCTTAAAAGCATTTTCATATTCTTTTACTGATAAAGGGTAATTTTTAAGGTTGCCATAAATACCGGCTTTGGAAAGAATGGCATCTAAAAATTTGGGATCGGCCTGCAGTGCCTTATCTAAGAGGGTGATGGCCCCTGTATAATTCCCTTCCTGTGCGGCTTCATAAGCTTCTTCATTTAGCTGTTGGGCTTTTTTGTTCACTTTATCGGGGTTGTACCATTGGGCAAAGCCTTGCATTACCGTAAGCTGCAAAAAAAAGAAACCGATCACTATTTTACGAGAAGCCGTATTCATATCCATCCAAAAAATTAAACGTTGAAGATAGAACGAAACAAAAAGAAAAGTTAGTACATACTGTTAAAAAACGGCTGTTCTTATTGTGTAAAACTTCGGAATATACTTTCCAGGCTTTGTTCAATGGTTTGCAAGGATAGCACATCCACTTTATTTTCGATACTCCATTGCAGCAATTGTTTTTTTACCTGCTCGGCATTATCACAGGCAATTCGGTA
>JAFDZZ010000158.1 GCA_018266715.1 Bacteroidota bacterium | reverse complement strand
TTTCGGTTTTTCTATACTGTCTTTTTTAATTACCGGGGGTTTTGGTTTAGGCTGCGGTTTGGGAGGCAACGGCTTTGGCGCCGGCTTTGTTGGAGCCGGTTTTTTAATGGTTGGTTTTTTAGGCGCTGGTTTTGGTGGTTTGGGTGTATTGGGTTTTGTGGGGACGGGCCTTGGTCTTTTCACTTCATTAAAGCAGGGAATTTCTCCATCGGGAAAATTATTGGGCGTTAATGAAACCCTGGTGAGGATCACTTCTTCCCGGCTACCAAAAATATCATCCATAAAAGAACCCGTGGATACCGTTACTCTCAATTTATTGGGAGGATCTGTTTTTTCCCTCCACACGGCCAGGCGCATGAGTACATGGCCTCCGCTGTTTTCAAAAAATTTTGTGCCTCTCAGGTACCAGGTATTGGTTTCCCGGTCTAAATAACCGGAAAATTTTGCTTTACAGTAGCTTCCAGGGTTTACCAAAACATAGTCGTATGTATATCCGCAAATTTGGGCGCCTTTTTGCGTAATATTCATTTGCAGGCGTTCATCTCCCATTTTCCCTTCCCACTTTCCGGTAATTTTTTGGGCTATGCCCATTTCAGAAAGGGAAAAAAATAAAAGTAAAAAACAAAAGCGGTATAGGTGAGCCATGCCTGGTTATTTAATGTAAAGTTGCAGCTAAATCTATAAATATTTCTTTCGGCGGAAAATTTTAATAAACCATTAAGGAAACGCCCATCATTATCACACTAATTCTTTGTTTGTATTCTTTTTGTACATTGCATAAACATCTGCTTTGTGTTAACACAAGTTTTACATTATTTTGAAACGCTGGAGCAATATCCCTTGCAACGCCTGGCTATTTTGATTGGCGGAATGTTGATTTTTTGGATATTGGAAGGCGCCATTCCCCTTTACAAATTTTCTTTTAAGAAAAGCCGTTTGGCACATGCCGGCATTAATCTTGTTTTTACGGTTATTCATTTAGTCATTCATTCGGCGCTGGCCTTATTAATTATTTTGTTAAGTGATTGGTGCAAGGCAAATGAATTTGGATTAGTGTATTGGGCACAGGCCAATATTTTATTTACCATTGTGATTACCGTTTTGGGCCTGGACTTTTTTGGAGGGTGGCTGGTGCATATTATCGAACATAAAGTGCCGGTATTATGGCGTTTCCACATTATTCATCATTCCGATAACCATGTAGATGTTACTACAGGGCTTAGGCATCACCCGGTAGAGAGCGTGGTAAGGGGATTATTTTTCTTTTTAGGCATTTGGGCAACCGGCGCACCCATGTATGCAGTAATGATTTTTCAAACCCTCCTGGTTTTTGCAACCGCATTTACCCATGCTAATATTAAATTGCCGGAACCCATCGACCGAATGATCAGTTTTGTGTTGATATCTCCCAACATGCATAAAGTGCATCATCATTATAAATTGCCTTATACCGATTCTAATTATGGCGCCATTTTTTCAATATGGGACAGAATTTTGGGTACGTTTAGTAAACTTTCCGTTAACCGGATAAAATATGGTATTGACCATTCGCATTATAATGATGAAGATGAAAACCTTGGAAAACTGATGACCCGCCCGTTTAAAAAAGAAACTGCTGTATAGATCTTTAGATAGCAAGCAAACCCTCACCCATTTAAATATGATGCAATTAGAAATTATAGCGTTTAACCTTCAAAGCTGCAAGATTATTCAACAGGCCGGCGCCCACCGCATTGAACTTTGCGATAACCCGGCAGAAGGAGGAACCACAGCATCTTATGGATTTATTAAAGAGGCAAGGGAGGCCAGCCACATTCAACTTTTTCCCATCATAAGGCCAAGGGGTGGCGATTTTTTATATAACGCAGAGGAGTTTGAAGCTATGAAATCGGATATAAAAGTTTGCCGGGAATTAAATTGCGATGGCGTTGTGATTGGACTGTTGAAGGCTGATGGAAGTATTGATAAAGAAAGAACGGCTCAATTGGTTTCACTGGCCTACCCTATGCAGGTAACTTTTCACCGGGCATTTGACCGGGTAAATGATATGCATAAAGCTTTGGAAGATGTAATTGACACGGGTTGCAATAGAATCCTCACTTCGGGCTTATACCCTACTGCTGAAGAAGGTTTGGGAAACTTAAAAAAACTGGTTGAAGCGGCCCAAAACCGCATCGTTATAATGCCCGGTAGCGGAGTACGATCGGGCAATATTCAAAACCTTGCCAAAGCAACCGGCGCCACGGAATTTCACAGTTCGGCACGGAAGCTGCAAAAAAGTAAAATGGAATTTAAGAATAGCGCCATGAACGAAAGCCTTGAATTTTACACTGCCGATGAAGCTGAAGTAAAAAAGTTGGTAAGCTTACTCAGTTAATTGCAAAACAAAAGAATATAAAAAAGGCTGCCACATTTGGACAGCCTTTGTATTCGTAAAAAACTTAGATTAGTACCCCATTCCACCCATATCCGGCGCACCATGTGCATGAGGCGCTTCTTCCTTGGGTTTATCGGCAATTACACACTCTGTAGTGAGCAACATACCGGCAATTGATGCGGCATTTTCCAAAGCCACACGGCTTACTTTTGTAGGATCAATAACACCTGCTTTAAACAGGTTTTCGTATTCTTCCGTACGGGCATTAAAACCATAATCCCCTTTACCGTCTTTGATTTTTTGAACTACAATAGACCCGTCAATTCCGGCATTGGCTGTTAAAATCCTTACGGGTTCTTCCAAAGCACGGCGAACGATAGACATACCGGTTTGTTCATCGGCAATCTGGCCTTTAACTTTAGCTTCGAGGCTGCCAATGGCACGAATAAATGCCACACCACCACCGGGAACAATACCTTCTTCAACCGCAGCTCTTGTGGCATGAAGTGCATCATCTACCCTGTCTTTCTTTTCTTTCATTTCCACTTCGGTAGCGGCGCCAACATATAACACGGCAACGCCTCCGGCCAATTTTGCCAAACGTTCCTGTAATTTTTCCCTGTCGTAATCAGATGTTGTGGTTTCAATTTGAGCTTTAATCTGGTTTACTCTTCCTGTAATGTCAGATTTTTTGCCTTTACCACCCACTACGGTTGTATTGTCTTTATCAATGGTAACTGAAGCAGCCTGGCCAAGGGCGCTTAATTCTGCGCTTTCCAGTTTATAGCCCATTTCTTCACTAATTACGGTACCGCCGGTTAATACGGCAATATCCTGCAACATTTCTTTACGGCGGTCGCCAAAGCCCGGGGCTTTAACAGCAGCCACTTTTAAAGTGCCTCTTAATTTATTTACCACTAAAGTTGACAAAGCTTCGCCTTCAAGGTCTTCGGCAATAATCACCAAAGGACGGCCGCTTTGCGCCACTTTTTCCAATAAAGGAAGAATATCCTTCATGGTAGATATTTTCTTATCATAAATAAGAATATAAGGGCTTTGTAAATCGGCCTCCATTTTTTCGGTATTGGTCACAAAGTATGCAGAAATATATCCCCTGTCGAATTGCATACCTTCCACTACATCAACGGTAGTATCGGTTCCTTTAGCTTCTTCAACAGTAATCACACCTTCTTTGCCCACTTTACCAAATGCTTCTGCAATCAGCTTTCCGATGGTTTCATCGTTATTGGCTGAAATAGTGGCCACTTGCTGAATTTTTTTACTATCGCTTCCTACCGTTTGAGACTGCGATTTAAGATTTTCAACCACCAGGCTCACCGCCTTATCAATTCCTCTTTTAAGGTCCATAGGGTTTGCACCTGCTGCCACCATTTTTAAGCCTTCGGCGATAATGGATTGGGCTAAAACGGTAGCTGTAGTGGTGCCATCACCAGCCTGGTCGGCGGTTTTGGAAGCCACTTCCTTAAGCATTTGAGCGCCCATATTTTCAATGGCATCTTCAAGATCAATTTCTTTGGCAACAGTTACACCATCTTTAGTGATTTGCGGGGCGCCAAACTTTTTTTCAATTACCACATTACGACCTTTGGGGCCTAAGGTAACTTTAACGGCATTGGCTAAGGTATCCACGCCTTTTTTCATTTTATTTCTTGCTTCTATATCGAAGTATAATAGTTTAGACATATTTGTATTAAGTTAATTGGTTTTATTTGTTGTTATTACTCTTAAATTTTCCGAAATGTGTTTAAATAACGGCAAGAATGTCGGATTCCCTCATAATTAAATAATCCTGCCCATCAAAAGATATTTCGGTTCCGGCGTATTTACCGTATAAAACAGTATCGCCGGCTTTTACAGTAACGGGTTCATCTTTTTTTCCAGGTCCGGCAGCCAGTACGGTACCACGCTGGGGTTTTTCTTTAGCGGTATCGGGAATAATAATGCCACCTGCAGTTTTTTCTTCAGCAGCGGCCGGTTTTACAATTACCCTGTCATGAAGAGGCGTAATGCTTAACTTTTTAGCCATAAATCGTATTTTTTTTATTGTTGTTTAAATAAAGTGCCATAAAAATGGCCAGCAAAGCTAATCGAATTTCATACCAAACCAAATAAAAGTAGAGTTGGCAGGTTTTGCTGACTTACCTGTCAGGTTTAGAAGGGATTAAAGGACAATTTTACACAAAACGATAAAACTTTAGGGAAACCCTTAATTTTGCCGCTCATTGGTAAACAACTAAAAAATGCTCAGCAGAAGAAATATAAGGGTAAAGGTGATGCAAACCTTGTATAGCATGGAAAGCGCTACCGATTCTGCTCTTGGCGCTGATGCTAAATCAATCCTTAATCAAAAGATTGAGCAAAGCCGTAAGTTGTTTTCTTATTTAGTTTATTTTCTTTGTGAAGTGGCCCATTATTCCCAAAAAGATGCGGTACAAAGAGCCGGCAAGCATCTTCCATCGGCAGAAGACCTTTCGGTGAACACCAAAATATCCGGCAATGAAGTAACCCGTTTTTTTGAACAGGATGAAGGCTTTTTAGCGTTTGTTAAAAAAGATCACCCGGAAAATAATATTGACGCCGAGTTAATAAAAAAAACCTACCAGGAACTTTTGGCTTCGCCGGAGTATAAAGAATATACCTCAACGGATGCACGGGACAAAAAGTCGGAAAAAAAGATATTGGAATTTATTTTTAACGAGCTTATGCTTCCCAACGAACATTTTATTGCGCATATTGAAGAACATTTTTTAAACTGGGATGATGATGCGGAATTGATGCAAACCCTCGTAACCATTATGCTTAACAAGCCTGTTCATGGGGCATTTGAGCATATCCTAAGTAAAGAAAAAGAGCAGTTTGCCCATGCCCTGCTCAAAACCGTTCAGGAAAAAAAAGAGTATGCCCTGGAACTCATAAAACCCCGGCTAAAAAACTGGGATGCCGAACGCATTGCCTCGCTGGATATGATTTTATTAAGAATGGGAATTTGCGAATTTTTATTTTTTGAAACGATTCCCACCAAGGTAACCATCAATGAGTATATTGACCTGGCCAAGGCCTACAGCACGCCACAAAGCGGGCAGTTTGTTAACGGCTTGCTGGATACCATTCAAAAAGAGTTACTGGCTGAACATAAAATTGAAAAAAAAGTATTTAAAAAAAGCACGCTTTAAAACCATGATGAAATTTGCAGCATACCTTTTTTTTATAGTCTTGCTTTTGGGTACCTACAGTTGCGATGTACGCAAGAGAGACAAAATTGCCACAGGGCCTGCAGCCGTAAATATGCCCCTCATTAAAGACAGTACAACGGTGCAAATTATTGACAGCAGCTATAATTTTGGGAAAGTTACCGATGGCGAAATTGTAGAATATAATTTTCGTTTTAAAAATACGGGAACCCACCCACTCATTATTGTAAATACGGCCGCAAGCTGTGGTTGCACTGTGCCCGAAAAGCCCGATCAGCCCGTACTGCCCGGTGAAACAGGTTTTATAAAAGTGAAATTTGACAGCCATAACCGTGTAGGACAGGCCCACAAAACCATTGCGGTTACTTCAAATGCCAATCCGCCTTTTACCGACCTTGTATTAACCGGAGAAGTGGTAGCAGCCAATCCATAACAATTTTTTTTGTATTAACTATTAAACCATAAAAGTGATGAATTCCATTTTTTTACAATCTCCCGGAGCCAGCAGCGCCACCACCTTAATTATGATGGTTGGGATGATCCTTGTTTTTTATTTTTTCATGATTCGCCCACAAACCAAAAAAGCCAAAGAGCAGAAAAATTTTATCAATAACCTTCAAAAAGGTGATAAAGTAGTTACCATTGCCGGTATTCATGGCAAAGTGAATAAAATAAATGAAGATGGTACGCTGGAACTGGAAACCAGCCCCGGCAGCTATCTAAAAATTGAAAAGCAGGCTTTGAGCCTTGAGTGGTCTGCAACTTTAAATAAAGCAACTGCATCCAAATAAACCAGCATTTTTTTCGTTCTGGGCCGGAATCATCCATTCCGGCCTTTTTACATCCTTAGAAAGCAATGCTCCGTATAAAAAACTTACCTTTGCGGCGCAAAAATTAAATAAAAATATTACATGGCTTTACAGGCAGGCATTGTTGGGCTACCCAACGTAGGAAAATCAACACTTTTTAATGCGGTGAGCAATAGCGCTAAAGCACAGGCCAGCAACTACCGTTTTTGTACAATTGAACCCAATACGGGCCTGGTAAATGTTCCCGATGAGCGCTTGCAAAAACTGGAGGAACTGGTAAAACCGGAACGTGTGGTACCCACTCAAATTGAAATTGTGGATATTGCCGGCCTGGTACGGGGAGCCAGCAAGGGTGAAGGTTTGGGCAATAAATTTTTGGCCAACATCAGGGAAGTGGATGCCATTATACATGTAGTGAGATGTTTTGAAGACGAAAATATTTTAAGGGACGAAGGGCCCATTAACCCGGTGGCCGATAAAGAAATTATTGAAACCGAATTACAGTTAAAAGACCTGGAAAGTGTAGAAAAGAAAATTCAGCGAACAGAAAAAATTGCCAAAAATGATCCAAAGGCAAAAGCAGAACTGGATGTTTTGCTGCGCTGTAAAGAGCACTTGGAAAAAGGTAAAAATATATTATCGCTTGGTTTGGCAAAAGAAGAGTTGCCCGCTATTGCCGATTTATTTTTACTTTCTGTAAAGCCGGTTCTTTATGTGGCTAATGTGGATGAAGCAAGCATGCACACCGGAAATCAATTTTCTGCAGCTTTAATTGAAGCCGTTAAAAATGAAGGCAACCAAGTAATTGTAATGACCAATGCCATTGAAGCCCAAATTGCCGAATTTGAAAGCCCGGAAGACAAAGCCATGTTTATGGATGAATACAAAATGACGGAACCAGCCCTGGACCGGCTCATTCATTTAACGTATAAATTACTGAACTTATCCACCTACTTTACCGCAGGGGTGCAGGAAGTACGGGCATGGACGATACATAAAGGCTGGAAGGCGCCACAGGCCGCCAGTGTAATACATACCGATTTTGAAAAAGGGTTTATCAAAGCCGAAGTGATCAGCTATGCCGATTTTATTCATTTTGGTTCCGAAGCGGCCTGCAGGGATAATGGCAAACTACGCATTGAAGGAAAAGAATACCTGGTGCAGGATGGCGATATCATGCATTTCAGATTTAATGTATAAGGTACTATACCGGTAACTCATAAAAGAAAAGGCTCCGTTAAGGAGCCTTTATAATTTAAGTTAAAATATCCGAATCAATTATTGAGGTAATAACACCCGGTCAATTTTATGCAACACACCATTCACATAGCGTTGATCGCTTGATGCGCCGGGCAAAGGATTTATGATCACATTTGCAGCAGGGTATAGCGATCCGCCTCCCACTCCTTTCACCGTCATTGCAGTAACTACAGGGCCTGTAAAGCTGGTAGTAATGCCTATGCCGGGATGAGAGGGCATTGCACTATTTAATAATGTTGGTTTAAACATTGTAGTGGTGGGGCCATTTACCGTAAACATCCGTTGCGACATCATATGATAAACAACAATGCCTTTTACCATTTGTGCAGAGAAATAGGGGAACAATGCCGGGTTTTGAAAAATATTGGGATCGGAAGCTAAAGCAGTTGTAGTACCCGGAGCCTGGGCATCTGCGGCAGCAGTAGCCTGCGTTTGTGCAATTCCGGGAGCTTGTGCTGTTGCCAGCGCTGTAGCTTCATCGGGCGTAGCGCCACCCGCTATTGCATTATCATATATTTGCTGATATACAATAGGATAAATTTGAGCATAAGCCTGGTTGTAAATCATTTGCCAAACTATTGGATAAGCAAGCTGGTAAATAATGGCCTGAAAAGCTGCATTAGTAGGGGCAAATACCGTAAAATTGGCACCAAGGGCCAATGTTGGATCACTTAAGTAATGCTGTAAACTTCCGGGTGTTGTAGCCGTCATACCGCTATCGGCACGTACAATTGCTGCTTTAAGATAGGTCATATCGGGGTCGGTAGCAATTCTTTGCCATAATACCTGCGA
>JAFDZZ010000157.1 GCA_018266715.1 Bacteroidota bacterium | reverse complement strand
TCATCTGCGGAGCCGTTTATAAATATGTGCAGGTTTGAAAAATGGGTGTCATTATGGCCCCGGTTTAAGGTTCGGGAGCTTCACCGGCATGAATAAGTTTAGTGGCCATTTTTTTGGAAGAGAGCGAATGAGCGGGCATGATACTTGATTTAATAATTCGGCAAATGTACTCATTAACGGCAAGAATTAATAAAACATTTGTGCCGCACAGGCATAGCGCCAATCGGTATTGTTGGCTTCAAAGGCATCGAGGTTTTGCTGCTGCTTTTTGAGTACAGCCGGCCTTAGCAGTTTTTCCGAAATCAATTTTTTCTTTGCGTCAAAAAGATAGTTCCGGAAGGCATCGGAATTCATCCATTGCTTTTGAGGCGGCTCAAAGCCTATTTTTTCTTTTCTCCACACAATGGAATGGGGCAACCGGTTATTCATTAATTTTCGCAAAGGCCATTTTGTAAAACCCTCTTTTATTTTTTGTGAAGATGAAATTGAAAAAATAAACTGCACCATTTCGGCATTCAAAAAAGGGAGCCTTACTTCCACGCCATGGGCCATGCTGTTCCTGTCGGCATAGCGCAGTAATTCTTCCAAACCCATTTGCATGGTGCTAAAGTATAAAATATCATTGAGCTTGGTAATAATGGGTTTATGGATGCCATCCCACTCCCGGCCCTTTATGCATTGCATAAATTCAGGGGCAATATCATGGTTGGAAACAATTTTATTATACTCTCTTTTTTCCAATGCAATGGCCACATGCGAAGGGAAAAAAGATGCCGCAATATTTTTTAATCCCCATTTAACCCCTTTATAGTTTTGAAGGAGCCGGTTTTTTTCTTTTGCCGCAAACCGAAACTGGTAATTAACCAGTAACTCCTGTATATACCAATGCAGGTAGCGGTTGTAGCCGGCCAAAATTTCATCGGCTCCCTGCCCGTCGAGTAATACTTTAACCCCGTGCTGCCGGGCCAGTTCATACACTTTATATTGTGCAAATATGCTGGATGAAGGGAAGGGCTCTTCCTGGAAATAAAATATTTTTTTCAGGTCGGAGGCTAATTCATCTGCCCTTGGGGAAACCTGGAAGTTTTGAAATGCAAGGCTATCGGAAACTTCTTTTGCAAACAAGCTTTCGTCTTTTTCGAAACCAGGAAAAACGGCAGTGAAGGTTTTAAAATTCGCAGGGCCGGTAATATGGTGCATAATATCATGCACATACCAGGCAATGGCGCTACTGTCTATTCCCCCGCTTAAACTGCTGCCCAGGGCCACATCGCTGCGCAGCCTTCTTTCCACCGATGTTTTTAGCAATAATTCCAGGCGGTGCAGTATAGCATCTTCGTGCAATTTTTGATTAAACTGTTTATCAATATCCCAGTATTGCTTAATGCTCACCTGCATGGTTTGTAATGGAATTATGGCATAGTGGGCAGGTGGCAGGGAAAGAATATTTTTATAAAAAGTGGCTTGCTTATTAGAAGGATTTTGAACATTTCCCAGGGAAAGGTAATTCAACAGCATTTTATTTTCGGGGGTACGCTCAATACCCAGGGTCCAAAAAGCTTTCATTTCGCTGGCAAAATAAAACGCTTTAGAACTGCTGTGAAAGTAAAAGGGCTTTTCACCAAACCGGTCACGGGCAATGCATAAGGTTTGCTGTTTTTCATCCCAAAGGGCAAAGGCAAACATGCCATCAAAATATTGCAGGCAACGCTCCCTGTAGCAATCATAGGCCGCTAAGATCACTTCGGTATCGCTTTGCGATTTAAAACTGTACCCTGCTTTTTGAAGGTCTTTCCGCAATTCTTTATAATTATAGATCTCCCCATTATAAACAATGCTGTACCGGCTTAAATAATGCATGGGCTGGGCTGCGGCCGGCGAAAGGTCTATAATGGCAAGCCTGCGATGGGCAAAACCTACATTCGTTTTTTCATTCACCCAAAACCCTTCGCCATCGGGACCACGGTGGGATAATACATGGGCCATTTTTTGCAATGCCGTAAGGCTTATTGCAGAATGATGGGGAGATAAAATTCCGGCTATACCACACATGGCATAAAGGTAGTTAACCCTTTTTCAAAAAAACATTTAGCTTAAAAAGAAAATCTAAGGTTGTGAAAATTTAATGGGCAAAACCGCCAATACACTGTCCCAGGCCATATACAAATCGGCGCCATAGGCCGCCTGCTTAAAAATCATGCTAAAATCTTCAACCGGCGGGTTTTGTACCGCAACGGGGATATCGGTTCTATAAATATCTTTGGTATCATCTATATGCAATCCCCAGGAATGCAGTTGGGAGTTAAATACAATGGTCCAATGATCGTTATAGGGAATACAGTAAAGTACATATTCTCCACGGGGTATATTTTTGCCCCCAATAAAAACATTGGAAAAAAATTCAATCTCGGTGGCCTCGTTTGCACCAAGCCTCCAGGGTTTTCCATACGGGCAAAGACTATTGGGATCGTTACTAAAAATGAGCCTTCCTTTTTTGTGCGGGCGGCTATAAATAACCCTTGCAATAAGCGGTAAGGTATCGGTATTGGTCATCTTGAGCAATGGGTAGTTGGGCGGATAATAAATCATATCCATCGGCGATTGATCTAAGTTGCTATAGGGATTTTTGAGAACCACCGGCGTTGAATCTGCTTTAGGGGGAAGATTCGTATTAACTTCGTTGCCATTGCAGCCCACAAAAAAAAGGGGTATGATTAATCCCAGGCATCCCAATTTTAGAAAATTCCGCATCATTGATTATTACATTATTTAATTCTTAAACTATTTTCAAAGATAATCATTCAATTGGCCAAAATACGTTTTAATACTTCTGCCGAATATTGCTTTAACTCCGGAAAAAACAAATCATATTCTTTTTTGATAACGGGTTTATTCTTTAAAAAAAGCTGAAATGCCGTTTCTGTTTCTTTAATATACTGCGCCCTGCGCCTAAGCCCTTCCATACTTTTTTGAATGCCTTCATCAAACTGGTAATGATACAGCCAGTTTTGATTTTTCATATAGGGAAACATTGCAGCAAAGCGGGGCACAAACCAGTGTGCCTGGGTTTCCAATAATGCAAATGTATTTTGAGAAAACTCCATTAATGCATCCGGGGTTTTGAATTCGTTAGTGTCGTTAGCCAGGTAATAATCATAAACCACATCGGCAAAAGCGCCGGAATACAAACGATAAGCTGGCCTGAAAATTTCTTTAACCGCCCTGGTGGACGAATGTTGGTCTGTAAAGCTATCTATGGCCCTGTGCAGGAAAATGCCTTTTTGAATATCGCCGGGGAAGCGTTCTTTTTCTTTTCCTTTCACAAAATCACTAATCATATTGCCCGCCAATATAGCCGGGTAATTGAAGGATAAATATGCGTGGGCAAGATAATTGATACCAATATGATTTTAAAGGCTTTGGTTATTTTAGAAATTCCGTTATGGCCGTAACCAATTCTGCCATTACCGGTAAATTTTCATTAGAGTAGGTTTGAATATTTTGTGTACGGTCTTCCGGAGCCTGTTTTAAAATATGGTTCATACCGGGTATAATTTTCAAAGTAGTTTTAGGATTGCATTGTTGCAGTTTTACCGCTTCTTCTTCTTTAACCTGTATGTCAGTAGTTCCCTGAAGGATCAAAACGGGAAGGCTTAGTTTTTTTATTTCTTCGCAGGGATTGTATTTCATCCAGGAGGCCATATAGGGTTGCACCGATGGGCGCAATACGGAAAAAAGAAAGGGAGGAACACTATCCAGTTTTTCTCCATTTTTTAGGCGGTTAAACATCGAGTCAACAATGGGTGCCAATTTGGGGGCCTGCTGTGCAATTTGCCATGATATAATATTCTCAATGGGCTGTGATATGCCCGAAATGGAAATATAATTTTCCACCGGTATTTTTTGTGCTGCAACCATGGCCACTAATGAGCCTTCGCTATGGCCGGCCAATGTAATCTTTTTAATCCGTTTGTCTTTTCGCATCATTTCCGTCCAGCTCACCAGGTCATTGATATAGTCATCAAATCGTAAATCTGCTTCGGATTTTGCAGCAAGAGCGCTGGCAGCAATCCCTCTTTTATCCATGAGCAAGGTCGCAATATTATTTTTGGCCAACGCTTCGGCAAGAAGCCGGTAGCTATTTGCCTTTACCCCCAGTGGATTGTTTCCGTTCCGGTCGGTAGGGCCGCTGCCGGGTTGCAGAATCACTAAATTAAAGTGCTTCCCATGGACGGGCAATACAAGGGTGCCTTTTAAATCTCCGGTAGGAGTAGATAAGGTAAGCCTTTCGTCAACCACCTGTGCCTGGATGGCATTGAAAAAAAAGCTTACCATTAGAAGATGAAACAAATACTTCATACTTTATAATTGTAAAGAACCGGTTTTATTCAACGATTCTCAATTTTGCATAATTGAGCATTATTTTTTTCTCACCGTTTTGTTCAAAATGAATGGTGGCAATTGGGTTATGTGATGCGCCTTCCATTTTTACAATTTGTCCAAAACCGAATTTTTGATGTTCTACTTTTTGCCCTTCCTGCAAAAGGCTGGTGCTGCTGGCTTCAAAATTATTGCTGGGAATATGTTCTTTGACTGCCGGCCTTGGCGGGGGCGTTAAATAAGAGGGTTTCTTTTTTTCTAAAGCCTGGGCAGAAGAAAAATTATTATAGCCAAAACCCCGGTTCATGCGTTCAAAAGCTGTACCCTGCTGCCCGTTATTGAAATGATTACGGGATGCCTGGCCGGAGTAGCTGCGCTCTACATATTCTTCGGGAATTTCATCCAAAAACCTGCTGGGGTCATTTTGCTGCAATTGTCCAAAGCGGTAACGGGCATTAGCATAACTCAATACCAACTTGCTTTTGGCACGGGTAATGGCTACATAAAACAAACGCCTTTCTTCTTCCAGCTCTTCACGGGTATTAATGCTCATGGCGTTGGGAAATAAAGTTTCTTCAAGCCCCGCCACAAAAACCATGGTAAACTCCAGCCCTTTGGAAGCATGGATGGTCATGAGTTTTACCTTATCGGCATTTTCTTCATCATCATTATCCGCATCGGTAAGCAGGGATATTTGCTGGAGATAGGTACCCAATCCCTTATCGCCTACTTCGCCGTCTTCATCATTCAAAGGGGTTTCAATAAATTCTTTAATGGAGTTTAATAACTCCTGAACATTTTCATACCGGGCAAGCCCTTCGGTGGTCTTATCATTGAAAAGCTCTTTGACGATGCCGGTGTTTTTGCCCACTAATATAGCCAGGTCGTACGCATTTTTTTTTGGCAACTCACTTTGAAACATTTTAATGCTGGTTACAAAATTGTCCACGCTTTCCAGCGTACCGCTTTTAAAGCCAAATAGTGCCGCATTGCATAGCACCTCCCACATGGAGACGTTTTTCTCATTGGCCAGTAAGGACACTTTTTCCAATGTGGTTTTACCAATTCCCCTTGCCGGGTAATTGATGATGCGTTTTAAGGCTTCATCATCATGGGTATTTACCAATAACCTTAAGTAGGCTAAAAAATCTTTAATTTCTTTGCGTTGGTAAAAACTGATGCCGCCATAAATTTTATAGGGAATGCCCATACGGCGCAGCGCTTCTTCAAAACTCCGGCTTTGGGCATTGGTGCGGTATAGTATGGCAAAATCATTATGCGTTAAATGATAGCGCAACTTTTGTTCCTGTATGGTATCGGCCACCATTTTCCCCTCATCATTATCGGTGAGCGTGCGTACCCGTTTTATTTTTTCGCCTTCCTCATTTCCGGTAAATAAACGTTTTTCAATTTGAGATTTGTTATTGCGAATTACTTCATTGGCAATATGCAGGATATTTTGGGTGCTGCGATAATTTTGCTCCAGTTTTACAATGGCTACATCATCATAATCTTTCCGGAACTGGAGAATGTTTTGTATTGTAGCTCCACGAAAACTGTAAATACTTTGTGCATCATCGCCCACTACACATACGTTTTCATGCATAGCGCCCAGCAGCTTTATGATTTCATATTGGGCCGGGTTGGTATCCTGGTATTCGTCTATTAAAATATATTTAAACTTATGCTGGTATTTGCTTAAGGCTTCGGGGTAATGCTTAAGCAACTCATACATTTTAATGAGCAAGTCATCAAAATCCATGGCCCCATTTTTAAAACAGCGGTTGGCGTAAGCTACAAAAATTTGCCCCAGCATGGGCCGGTTTGCTTTGGCATCTTCCTGTTGTAAATGGTAATCATTGGCATACTCTTCCGGGCCTACTAAGGCATTTTTTGCTGCAGAAATGCGGTTATACACCACATTGGGTTTATACTGCTTATCATCTAAATTCAATTCATGGATTACCGTTTTTATTACACTACGGGCATCATCGGTATCATAAATGGTAAAATTATTGGGGTAACCTATTTTGGGGGCTTCTGTTCTCAGTATTCTTGCAAACACACTATGAAATGTACCAATATATAAATTCCTGGCTTCTGATGTACCCAAAATATGCTCAATGCGTTCCTTCATTTCTGCTGCAGCTTTATTGGTAAAAGTGAGCGCCAGTATATTAAAGGGATCTACCTGGTGAGCGGCCATAAGATGGGTAATACGGGTGGTAAGCACCTTGGTTTTGCCGCTGCCGGCCCCGGCAATAATCATAAGGGGGCCATCTTTATGGAGTACGGCCTGCTTCTGCATTTCATTCAGCTCATTAAGATAATTACGCATACCACAAAGTTACTTTAAAATCAATTTTTAAGTTGAAATAATCTCCTCGGTAATTTTTATTATCTTACAGGCCCATTTTAAAGGCAAGATGAAAAATCAACTACCTGCTTTACTCTTTATTTCACTGTTTTTCTATATCGTTTTTATTTCCTGTAAAAAAGAAAATGAAATAACGGATTTACCGGGCGGCAACCTGCCTGCAAAGTATATAGATATCAAAGACAGTGCTTTTTTTCCTGCTTCGTTAATTACGGTTGCCGGCACTACAATTGTATTTATTAACAATACCGCATCGTCCCGAAAATTAATTTCGCATAACAGTGTATTTTTTGATTCAGCGGTAATTAACCCCGGCAAGTTTTATACCCTTAAAAAAGATATTGATGGCACCCTTGAGTTTCATTGCAGCGAAAACCCCGGCTCCACAGGGTCAATAACATTTACTCCTTAAGTGGGAAAATTTTAGGTACCCTTAACTGATTTATTTTTATATGGCTTCCAGAAAACAAGCGGCTATCGGGTTTATTTTTATCACTCTTTTAATAGATATTACCGGTATTGGATTAATTATACCCGTAATGCCCAAGCTTTTGGAAGAACTTACCGGGCAAGGGATTAGCCATGCAGCCGAGTATGGCGGCTGGCTCACGTTTACTTACGCCATCATGCAGTTTTTATTTGCTCCTATGCTGGGTGCACTTAGTGATAAATATGGAAGAAGGTCGGTATTGCTGTTTTCATTATTTGGCGCTGCTGTTGATTATTTATTTTTATCATTTGCCCCCACTCTTTTCTGGTTATTTATCGGGCGGGCCATAAGTGGTATTACCGGGGCAAGTTTTACCACCGCCACCGCCTATATTGCGGATATCAGCAATGCCGAAACGAGGGCAAAAAATTTTGGGATGATTGGCGCTGCTTTTGGCCTGGGATTTATCCTTGGGCCGGTTATTGGCGGCTTGCTGGGCACCTACGGGCCACGGGTGCCCTTTATGGCTGCAGCCTTGCTGAGTTTTTTAAACTGGCTTTACGGCTATTTTATTCTTCCGGAATCGTTACCTAAAGAAAACCGCAGGGCGTTTAGCAGCAAATCTATGATTCCGGGCAAATCGTTGCTGGAGCTTAAAAGACATCCTGAACTGGGCGGCCTGGTTTGGGCTTTTGTTTTAATTTACCTGGCGGCACATGCGGTGCAAAGTAACTGGAGCTTTTTCACTATTGAAAAATTTCACTGGACCGAAAAAACCATTGGGATATCACTTGGAGTGGTGGGGTTGCTGGTAGGCCTGGTACAAGGTGTGCTGATACGATTTGTTCATCCTAAATTAGGTAATGAAAAAAGTGTATACACCGGCTTATCTTTTTATGCCCTGGGTTTATTTTTATTTGCTTTTGCCAGCAGGGGCTGGATGATGTTTGTATTTTTAATTCCGTATTGCCTGGGCGGTATTGCAGGCCCTGCGTTGCAATCTATTATTGCATCTAAAGTGCCCAATAATGAGCAGGGCGAAATACAAGGCGCTCTTACCGGCATTATGAGTTTAACGTCAATCATTGGACCGCCTTTAATGACCGGGTTGTTTGCCTTTTTTACCAAGCCCTCAACCCCTTTTCATTTTTCCGGGGTATCTTTTTTCCTGGGCGCCCTGCTGATGTTAACCAGTGTGTTTGTTACGTTTCGCACATTGCATAAACAGCATTCCAGCGCATAAGTTCGTAGATTTACTTTTTCTTTTTTCAATATTTTACCCTGCATAAAAGTAGTATTACGAAAAAAAATATTGCAATAAAAAATATGTTTTTAATACCGTTTCCTTTCACAATATTTTTTGCTCAAATACGCTTAATATAGGCAAGGCATTAAAATGCCATGAAAAACCAGAAGAAGAAAACACCTTAACCTTACGAAGTACAGCTCCGCTTACCGGTTGTATTTCATTGCACATTAATCCTTTCTTTTGTTGGTTTATGAACAAATTATTACAGTAGTAATTTTTACTGTACACGATATTTTTTTGTTAGGCATACAGGACACGAGGGCCCCGGTATTGGACGGGGCTTCCTCATTTTATATCATGAAGCAGCCCTGCCACAAAAAATTTAACCGGAACTTTATTAATGAAAAACCCTGGTCCTAATTTATGCTAAGAGAAAAAGGGCTGCTATAAACTGCCCTATCATTCCCCAAATAAAGCCACTGTAGATTTCCTTTTGGGAGTGGCTTCCCAGCGCCATCCTTGATGTACCCACCAGGCCACATACAAGGATAACGATACATAAAAAGCCGGTAATAAACATGGTTTGAGAAAATGCAATAACCAAAAACAAGCCCAGCCATCCACCCATGCCCAGGGTGTGCATACTAATTTTAAAATAAATATTGGCAATAAGGCCGGCATTTACCGAAAGAAAAATACCAAAAATAAAAGAGGGTAAAATAAGCGGGTAATTTGCCTGGTTTCTAAATACCAGGTAGGCCCAAAAGAAAAATATACTACAGGCAATGTACGGAATGATGCGATCTTTTTTAGAACGCATAAATACAGAACTTATAAAACCAAGCGCTTTAAGAAGCCCTACCGTTAGCAACGGAAAAAAAAGCAGGTTAACTGCACTAATCAACAAGGTATAAAACTTTTCTTTTTCGGAAAAACCGGTAAAGTACGAGGGATGAACATATACCAAAAAAGCAATGCAATAAAGCGGAACAAATACCGGGTGAAATAAATAAGACAGGAACAGGGCAGGCCATTTCAATACCTGGGGTATGGCGCTACCGTTCGGGCTATAATGATAAAGGGTTCCGTTGGTTTCCATTACACTTAAATAATTTTCCTGAGCCGGGCCACGGGAATATTTAACAGCTCCCGGTACTTGGCTACCGTTCTGCGTGCAATATTATATCCTTTTTCCTGAAGCAGCTCGGTTAATTTTTCATCGCTGTAAGGATGCTTTTTGCTTTCTGCTTCAATAAGCTGGGTAAGGATTTTTTTTACTTCCCGGGTACTTACTTCTTCCCCGCTTTCGGTTTGCAGGCTTTCACTAAAGAAAAATTTTAAGCGGTAAGTGCCAAATTCGGTTTGCACAAACTTACTGTTGGCCACCCTGCTTACCGTAGAAATATCCAGGTGGGTGCGTTCGGCAATATCTTTTAAAATCATGGGTTTTAAATTGGTTTCATCGCCGGAAATAAAAAATTCATATTGGTAATTCATGATGGCTTCCATGGTGTTGAGTAGCGTATTTTGCCTTTGTTTTATGGCATCAATAAACCATTTTGCCGAGTCTATTTTTTGCTTAATAAAAAGCACCGCTTCCTTTTGACGTTTGTCGCTTTTGCTTCCTTTATCATAGTCTTTCAACATATCCCGGTAGCCTTCGCTAATACGCAAATCGGGAGCGTTTTTACCGTTTAGCGTTAACTCCAGCTTGCCGTTATTGTTCACCACAAAAAAATCCGGGATGATATAATTGCTGTTTTGGATCCCGGTTTCAATATTACCACCGGGCTTGGGGTTTAAACGGGTAATTTGGCCGATTACTTCCCGCAAATCATCATCGGTAATATTTAATCCTTTTTGAATTTTTTCGTAATGCTTTTTGATAAATTCTTCAAAATATTTCTCTAAAACTTTTATGGCCAGGTCAATTGACTTTTCGGCTTTAACCGATAATTTTCGCTCCAATTGCAGTAACAAGCACTCTTGCAGGCTCCTGGCGCCCACACCCGGCGGGTCAAACTGCTGTATGAGTACAAGCAGACCTGCTACTTCCTCCGGCGAGGTATGGATATTTTGCCGAAAGGCTAAATCATCAATTAAGGCGTTTATATCCCTGCGCAAATACCCGTCTTCATCCAGGCTCCCAACAATTTGTTCCGCCACTTTACGCTGCTGTTCACTAAGCGTTAACATGCCCAACTGCTGCTGCATTAAATCCATAAAACTCATTTCCGTTTTATGGGGAATAACTTTGGTTTCATCCTGCTCCAGATAGTTGGAATCCCTTAATTTGTAATCGGCCACTTCATCATCGCCATCTTGTACATATTCACTAATGTCAATGTTGTCGTAATCGTTTTCGCTTCCGTCCATTTCATATTCCTCGTCTTCATCATTTGATAAATCGTTTTGTTCAAACTCGTCGTTATAAGCTTCATCGCCAAGTTCCAGCGCCGGGTTTTCTTCAATTTCTTCTTTAATCCTTTCGTCCAGTACAGCCGTAGGCACCTGCAGTAATTTCATTAACTGAATTTGCTGCGGTGATAATTTTTGTAGCAGTTTTTGCTGTAAACTTTGATGCAATGCCATATTCGCCCTTTTTAAATAATACTGAGGCTTTTTGAGGCCTTTTCAATACTATTTTCTCCTTTTAATACCAAGATAATACGAATACAACAATTTTTAGCATGATTTTTGTTATAATTATTTATACTGCTTCAATACACGGAGAATCAATTACTTATTTTTTTCATTAATCTTACGTAATAAAAAACAAGCAAAGAAAACTGCATTTTTGCAATTTTTTTTGTATATTATTATTTTATTAAGGAAAGTGGGATTATTTTGAACAGTGCATTACCCGGGCTGCACTAAACTGGCATTATTCTTATATCACATTTGATCCCACCTTTTGGAAACCATATTAAATTAAGCCTGCATCATCCGGATTTACTAATCGCTGTCTGATGATTCGGGTGTTGTGGTATCACTAAACTCATTCATGTAAATTTTAACCAACACTAAAAAATAACTGATGAGTAAAGGCCCAAATACAAGGCCTACAAAACCAAAAAGACTAAGGCCTACTATTACGCCCAATATGGTAACCAACGGATGCACATCACCCATTTTTTTCATTAAACTTAGCCTTGCCAAATAATCTACATTTCCGGTTACCAGTAAACTGTAAATTGCCAAACCTGTGGCCGGCCAGGTATGCCCTTGTGCATAAAGAAAGATAACCAGTGGCAGCCAAATAATTGTAGTGCCTACAATGGGAAAAAAAGCAAATACGCCGGTAACAAAACCCCACATCCCCCAATCTTCCACGCCAAATATCCAATAACCAATTGCAGACGTAATTCCCTGAATAAGTGAAATGATTGGAATACCCAGCGCATTGGCTTTAATCATGGTTTTGGTTTCTGTGGTGAGCGCCGTTACATTATGCTTTTGCAATGGAATAATTTTGCTAATACTCTTTTCCATTGAGCGGCCTTCTACCAGCAAAAAATACAAAAGAAAAAACATCATCACTATATTGGCAATGATATTGGCCGTACTGTTCAATAAACGGGGCAATATAGCCGCCATTTTGCCTGCAAGTTGTTTTGCCGTTTCTCCGGTTAACAGTTCATAGCCCGTTTTTTCTTGTATTAAATTTGAAATTTGTTGCACCATGGCAATTATTTTGTCTTGCTTATGCAATACTTCATTAATTTTTGGAGAAATAAGGGTAACGCTAAAATAAATAGGCAGGGAAATTAAGACCAGGTAACCCAGTATGAACAATACCGCCGTCCAGCCTTTTTTCCATTTTTTTAAATACACCAATTTCATATACAGCGAACGGTTAAGAATATACAAGGTGATGCCTCCCAAAAAGCCGGGTATAAATGAGGAGAGTTGCGCTACCAGCAATATTCCAATGGCAATAATGATGATGAGCAATAGCGTTTGCCGAAGCCGTTGATTAAATACAAATTGATTCATAAATTAAGTTTAACTTAAATGAACAATTATTTCCACACACTTACTCCTTCGCTGCAGTTGGCACAAATATCAATTTGTTTGCGGCCGGTCATAAGTTTTTTTCTAAACGTTCGATACTGTTCATTATTCCAAATTTGTTTAAACGACTGGTTTTGCAAGCTACCGAGCTGGTGTGTAGCATCTTTATCGAAACAACAAGGCACCACAAGCCCGTTCCAGGTAATAACATTGGCATGCCATAGCTTCCAGCAATGATTGGCCATTTTGTTTTTAGGCACATAAGAGCCATCGTCCAGTTTTTTATACCTGCTGAATTTTCCGGTTTCGGGAATGAGTTGATTGGGGTCTTTTTCGTAATCATACACTTGAGCGGTTTTAAACCTTACCTGGTCCACGCCAATTTCTTTGGCCAGCTTTTTAATTTCATCTACCTGGTGTTCATTGGGTTTAACCACCAAAAACTGGAAAATTACAAAGGGTTTTTTGCTGTGGAGGGTTTTTTTCCATTTTACAATATTCCTGGCGCCTTCAAACACTTTTTGCAGGTTTCCACCAACCCGGTATTGCTGGTACACTTCCTGCGTAGTACCGTCCACAGAAATAATCAACCGGTCTAAACCGCTTTCAATCGTTTTTTTTGCGATGTCATCATTTAAGTAGTGGGCATTTGTTGATGTAGCCGTATAAATTTTTTTGGATGAAGCATATTTCACCATCTCCAAAAAATCAGGGTTAAGATAAGGTTCGCCCTGGAAATAAAAGATCAGGTAAAGCAATTCCTTATGGATTTCATCAATGGTTTGGCTGAAAAAATCTTTTTTCAACATACCCGTAGGCCGGGTGAAAGCCCTTAATCCGCTGGGGCACTCCGGGCAGCGCAGGTTACAACTTGTAGTGGGCTCAAACGAAACCGAAACCGGGTAACCCCATTGCACCGGCTTTCCGGTAAGCCGGCTTACATAAAAACTGCTTAACACTTTTACGCCATTCCACAACCTTGCCGCAGTAAGCTTACGAGCCAAATTAAATGTATCCTGAAAATTAAACCTGTGCATTTTCACAAAGATATTAAAAGCCCTTCCCAATTTGTATTGCCAAAAATTCGTGGCCTAATATTTTTCGGCTTTCGACAAATAAAAAAGGCAGCCATTACGCTGCCTTTCCAGGTATTAATTTTTTTTATAACGAGCCGGGCAATGCCGCCAACGATTGTAAAGTTTGGTTATCTAATGCAGCCCCCTGTGCATACTCATCATTAAACACCAGTTGGTTACTAATAAATTTATCGTAATTACTAAAAATTACATTTAGGGCTATAAAGTTCATCACATACGATTTTGTTTCTGCAGGTAAATATTTTTTAATATCCCAAAAGCAGGGATTTATCTTACCGGTTTTTAGCATAGCGTTTTTAACATTGCCAATGCCGTAATTATAACTTGCAGCAATTAATAACCAGTCGTTATCCAGGTTGCGGCTCCGGTCCCTTAGGTATTTTGCCGCAGCGTTGGTTGATTTTATAAAGTTTGACCGGTCGTCAACGGTTTTAATATGGCCCCCTTTTTTTCCCTGCACTTTAGTTTTACCGTGTGTTTTAGATTTTTGATGCGTTGTTTTTACCGGCTGCTTTACCCTTAAGCCATACTCTTTGGCTACATCATCCATAAACTGCCAGTACCCGTATGCACCTGCGCTGGATTTTGCATTGGCCTTAAAACAACTTTCCAAAGCCATTAATACGGCGTACTCCTGCGGTACATCATACTGCTTTAAAATTTTTTTCACTTTGGGAAAGTATTTTTTACTTCTGTTGTAAGTACGCACCAGGTAATCCCGGCGGTTTTTGCTGAATTTTTCAACATATTCTAACGATTCGGCTTCGTGACCCTGCAAAATTTCAGGATAGATTACGTTAGCCTCTTTAATTAAAACAGGAGCAGTATAGATTGTTTTTTTTGATGCAGCAATTAATTTTTGCGTAGTGTCTTTTAGGGCATCATTGGCCAAAACATTTTTGGCTAAAATGGAAAAAGGCAATAAAAAAAAGATAACCTTTGCAATAATACTGTTCTTCATAAGTTTTTATTTAGCAACAAGCGGCTTAGGGCCGTCATTCAACTAAAACGAATGAAGGATTTCGCTTATTGCCCCGAGAAAAAATTATTTAGGTAAAAACAGTATATAAAATATTGAATATGAGATTATTAATTACTTGTTTGTTTATCCTTGCACCTTTTTTCATAAAGGCTCAGCAAATGGAGTGCAAAGCTAACCTATCTATTCCCGAAATGGAAAGAAACGCCCATGTAAAGATGTTTGAAAATGGATTTATTAACAGGTCTTTAGCATCCAATAATTTTGATGTAAAATATTATCGTGGCGAGTGGCAGGTTGACCCTGCTGTAAGATTTATTAAAGGTAAAGTAACCATATACTTTACTGTTTTATCAAATGGAAATGCCATTACACTCGATTTGGTAACCGGTTTTTTAACTGTGGATAGTGTAAAACGAAACAACCAGCTTTTAAGTTTTACGCATATTGACAGCGCATTAAACATTAACTTTTCTCCCTCTTTAACGGTGGGTTCACTTGACTCGGTTTCGGTTTATTACCAGGGTTCTCCTTCGTCAACAGGCTTTGGGTCTTTTATAGATGATACCCATGCCGGCACGCCGGTGATCTGGACACTTAGCGAACCTTATGGCTCTGCCGACTGGTGGCCCTGCAAAAGTCAATTAGGCGATAAAGCAGATTCCCTGGACATCTATATTACGCATCCCTCTATTTACAAAGCTGCTGCAAATGGCATGCTTCAATCCGAAGTGGTGAATGGAAGTCAAACGACTACACATTGGAAACACCGTTATCCCATTGCATCCTATTTGGTTTGCTTTGCGGTGACTAATTATACCGTTTTTAATAACTCGGTAATGTTGGGCTCTGTTAATTTACCCATGCAAACGTATTGCTACCCCGAAAGTTTAACCAGCTTCCAAACCAATACTCCAAAAGTGCTGGAAGCAATGGTATTGTTTAATAATAAATTTGGCGAGTACCCATTTATACAGGAAAAATATGGCCATGTTCAATTTGGCTGGGGAGGAGGAATGGAACATCAAACTTCCACCTTCTTAATTTCACCCGGCGAAAGCCTTATGGCGCATGAGCTCGGCCACCAATGGTTTGGAGACAAAGTAACCACCGGTAGCTGGGAAGATATTTGGCTCAATGAAGGATTTGCCACTTATGCTGCTCAATTGCATATGGAAACAAAATATCCTTCAACAGCAATCAGCAACCGGCAATCTGTTTTAAATAATATCACATCGCTGCCCAACGGTTCGGTCAAAGTAAATGACACTAATAATATTAACCGCATTTTCAGCAGCAGGCTTAGTTACAATAAAGGTTCCTACCTGGTAAACATGATCCAGTTTATGTTAGGCGACAACTTGTTTTTTCAAACCATTCAAACCTACCTTAACGACCCGGCAGTTAAATATGGTTTTGCCCGAACCAATGATTTAAAACGAGTATTGGAATCCGAAACCGGTATAAATTTTACCGACTTTTTTAACCAGTGGTACACCGGTGAAGGCTATCCTTCCTATCATGTAGAGTGGGCGCCGGTAGGAGGCACTCATGTATATTTTAAAATTTCTCAAACCACCTCACACAGCAGCGTTCCTTTTTATAAAATGCCCGTTCCGGTGCGGTTTTCCAACGGCACCCAGGATACCACCTATATCGTTAATAATACCAGCAATAACCAGCTTTTTTCATTTCAAATAAATTTTATACCCACTGCCGCCCAGTTTGACCCTACGCTTAGGATTATCAGCAGGAACAATACCGTAGTGCAAGTGGATCCAAGCACTTTGCCTATTACCCAAATCAACTTAACGGGTACTGTACAAAATGAAAATGCTCAACTGCAATGGACTACCAATGCCGAGTTTAACAGCCAGCAATTTATTATTGAAAGTAGTGCAGATGGTATTAACTTTAGCAGCAAAGGCAATTTACCAGCAGCCGGCAACTCTACCGCACCCCGCCAATATAGTTTTACGGATATTAATGTGCCGGCTGGCATTTATTACTACCGTATAAAACAAATCAATGCCAATGGAAGCCTATTGTACAGCAATGTGATCAT
>JAFDZZ010000156.1 GCA_018266715.1 Bacteroidota bacterium | reverse complement strand
TAAATCAAAATCATATGCAGCAGCAGCATTTGCCATTGAAAAACTTCCCATGCAACTTCATGAAATGCCCCTTGAAAAAATTTCCGGCGTAAAAGGCATTGGGGCATCCACCGCCCAAAAAGTGATTGAATTACTCCAAACCGGCAAAATTTTAGCCCTGGAAGAAAAAATTTTTTCCACACCTCCGGGGGTGATGGAAATGCTAAAAATTAAAGGGATCGGTCCAAAAAAAATTCATAGTATTTGGAAAGAGATGGGCATTGAATCTATTGGAGAATTACTTTACGCCTGCAAAGAAAACCGTTTAAAAAATTATAAAGGCTTTGGCGAAAAAACACAACAAAACGTAATTGACTTTATTGAATTTTACCTGAAAAATAAAGACCGTCATCTTTATGCAGCCATTGAACCTTTGATTGATCCCGTGCAGGAGGAACTGGAAAAAAGTTTTCCTGCAGTAAAGCTTGCCTTAACCGGAAAATTTAAACGGCAACTACCCATTATAGATGAAATAGAATTTGTAATGGAGGCCCCGGCTGCAACCCTGGAAAAAACATTATCGGCAAACACTAAATTTCAACACATTAAAAATGAGGAGGGCTATTTACTCTTTGGAACCGGCGCCGGTGTAAACCTTAAAATTTACGAAGCTGAGCCCGGCAGGTTTATGGACACTTATTTAAAAACTTCATCCTCCCCGGCGTTTTACACTTCTATACAAAACAAAATAACAGGTGCCGAAACCGAAACAAAAGCTTTTGAAAATGCCGGGTTACCCTTTATCCCCGCTTTTTTAAGAGAAAACCCCGAAATATTAACTTCAAACCGCTTTGATGAAGCCGCACTCATACAGCCGGGTGATATTAAAGGCATTATTCATTGCCACAGTAATTGGAGCGATGGCAGCCATACCATTGAACAAATGGCCCTGGCTGCAAAAAAGCTGGGCATGGAATACCTGGTGATTAGCGACCACAGCAAATCTGCATTTTATGCCCAGGGGCTTTTTGAAGAAAAAGTTTTGGAGCAACACCGTTATATTGACGAACTCAATGAGCAGCTAAAACCCTTTAAAATTTTTAAAAGTATTGAAAGTGATATATTAAATAACGGCAACCTGGATTATGATGATTCCATACTTGCCCGTTTTGACCTGGTAATTGCCTCCATACACAGCAATTTAAAAATGACGGAAGAAAAAGCCATGATGCGTTTATTGAATGCAATAAAAAATCCTTATACCACTATACTGGGCCACTTAACCGGAAGATTGCTGCTTAGCAGGGAAGGTTACCCCGTAAACCACAGCGCCATAATTGAAGCCTGTGTAGAAAATAATGTAGCCATAGAACTCAATGCTAATCCTTACCGGCTGGATATGGACTGGCAAAAAATTGAAGAAGCCCTAAAAAAAGGTGCCCTCATTTCCATAAATCCCGATTCACATGAAACCGGAACATTAACCGATACCCGGTATGGTGTAAGGGTTGCACAAAAAGCCGGGCTCCCAAAAACAAAAAACCTCAGCAGCTTTACGCTGCCCCAGTTTGAAAAGTATATTCAAGACCGGAAAAAACTAAAAACTATTTAACCTCAGGGGAGGGTATCGTTTTTTACCAACGGTAGTTTTACAAAAAAAGTGGTGGATTCATCCGGTATGGTTTCAAAATATATTTCCCCGTTTTTTTGCTCTACAATGCGCTTACACATTGCCAGGCCCAGGCCGGTACCCGATGTTTTTGTGGTAAAGCGGGGTACAAATATCATGGGTTGAAGTTCGGCGCTGATGCCTACCCCATTATCGCTTACTTTAATTAATACATAATCGTCAAATAACGCTTCGGTAATGCTAATATGCGGAACCCTTCCTTCGGGAACCGCCTGCAGCCCGTTTTGGATAAGGTTGTTAAACAGGCGGTTTATTTGAGTTTTATCGGCCATAATAAATACCGGCTCTTCCAGGATATGCCAGTTGTAAACCGTTTGCGTATCGTTGGTATATAAATTTTTAACCGATCTAAGGGCTTCATTTAAATCCATTTTTTCTTTGTGGGAATTTTCAATGTTGGCAAACTGGCTGAATTCATTGGCAATTGCAGAAAGATGGTCAATTTGCTCTATAAGCGTTTGGGCCACATTATCGCTAAGCGTTTTTACATTGGGCGCATTGGTATCGATGGACTTTTGTAAAAACTGGATACTGAGCTTCATGGGAGTAAGTGGGTTTTTAATTTCATGGGCCACCTGCCGGGCCATTTCCTTCCAGGCGCCCTCCCGCTCTGTTTTGGCGAGCGCTTCGGCGCTTTTATCCAGCTTATCCACCATTTTATTGTATTCATCCACCAGGCTGCCAATTTCATCATTCCTGTCCCATTGTATGCGCTCATTTTGAGTGGCCAGGTTAATGCGCTTCATCTTTTCTCCAATAAGTGAAAACGAATGGGTAATGCGGTTGGTAATAAATAAGGCCACAATGCCGGCTACTAAAAATATAAAAGCATTTAGGTTAATAATGGTTACTAAAAAGTTGGATATCTCCTGCTTAAGGTTGCTTTGCGAAGTAAAGTAGGGAATATTCAGGTAAGCCCGCTCCGTACCGGAAGAGTCAATGAGTGGAACATAACTGCTCAAATATTTTAGGTTGCCTATCCGCTCTTTTTGAAAGAACTGTACTTCTTTTTCGTGGTGTAAATGAAAATAGGCGGTTGGATCCATTTTAGTGCTTACCACTCCTTTTAAATAGGGTAATGCCAGGGAAGACGCTTTGAGGTCGCCGTTGAGGCTATAAAGATTTACATCTACCCCATGTATATCGGCAATTTGACGAATGGTGTTTTCAAAATTGTTAAGGCTGTTCAAATGTAAAGTGTCTTCAAGCATCCAATTTTGTGAAAGAGATTTCTTCAAATCCCGCTCCATGATGCGAATGGTACTGCTCAGCTTTTCCCTGTTATTGCTTTCATACCGGTTTATAAAGAATAAAATAGTGGCTACGCCTATAATAACAAATGAAAGAATGCTGAAAAAGATGATGGTTCCATGAATTTGGCTCCGGATATTCATCCTTAAATTTTCTGTGATCTTTCTTAAATAAAACCCCGAGTTGAAAAGGATATTTAAAAACCTGAAAATCAAAAAAACCAGTAAGAACCCGCAAAAGAGATAGGAGAATAACGTAATGGATTCCAGGAAGAGCCTGTTCTCTTTTACAATTACCACATATTTATCGGCGCCGGCATTATACCACAATTCGCTGTGGCTTTTTTTACCCACCAGTAAAAAAAGATGGTTGGCAAAATAGCGGTCGGGCAGTTGCGATGCAAACGGGTAATCATTATGGCTGCTCACCAGCTTACCCCCACTGTAAATGGCAAAAGAATAGGCCGTGGTGTTTTCAATTGAATTATAAATTCCCTTGCCAAAAAGTTCGGGAGAAATTTTTTCGTTACTCACCATTTTAGGCGTAACCAAAATAAAAACGTAGCCATCCAGTTTGCCGGATGAATCCACAATGGTTTTTTTAGCGATATAATTAAAGCGGTCAAAAGCCACATCATAATAATAAAGCCCATCCACAGCGGTGGGATTGGCCTGTGTGTTGAGTATGGTATTAAGTTGATTGTAGCTTGTAGCATCCTCGTTAAACATTGGGTTTTCGGCCTGGTCAAAAACCAAAATCTTAGTGTTGAATTTATTGGTGTACCCGGAAAAGTTACTCCCCACCAGGCTATCCCGGAAAAAACTGCTCCTGGCGCTATCCCTGAATTTATAAAACTGGCCGGTTAAAAAACTTTCCTTAAAATCGGTAAGCATGCTATTTAACAATATTTCACTTGCCGGATCGCTCTTGGCCGATAAAATTTCAGCATAATGCTGCCGGTTTTGCAACTCTTTTATTTTATTTTCCCTAATGATGATAGCGGTAATGGATACCGAGAAAAAGAAAATCCAAAAGATCATCCGGGACACCACCAGCTTATCGGTAATAAACGCAATATTTACAGAGTTCAATAAATACACAAATACCAGCACCCAGAGCAGCAGGTATAATTCATATCCCCCGGATAAGGAGCCGATTAATACAGAGAGATACGCTAACGCCATGATGCAAACCACAAAAATGAACAGGAAGAAGGCGTTGGGAAAAAGGCTCCTGTACAGGTACATTACCGACTGGCTTAAAAAGAAATAGCCTATTCCAATACAGCAAAGCACCCCAAAACCAATTACACTGTAAAGGTTCAGCGAAAAGAAATTAATTACATCAAAAGATATTTGCGAATCGGAAACCAGCGACCGGATGATGTGGCTGGAGATAAATGTGGCCAACAGTAATACAAAAGCGGCCAGCAGGGTAACCCCTATTTTTGCCCATGGGCGTTGCCCGGAAATGGGTTGAATTTTTAATTGCAACAGGTACTTGCGTACAAATGAAATTAACCAAAGGGCAAGAAGCACATTGATTAAAAGGTCGCCGAGGGAGCGGAGAATTCCCGATGACCCGTATATGGCAGGATCAAATAATTCAAACTGCCGGAAATTTAAAGGGATTGGGAAGAGATAACTTAGAAGGCGAAACAGGAAAAGCGTAGCCAACAACCATGCCGTAGCAAAAATCAAACCCCGGTTTTGCAAAAAATATAACCCGATAAGGTGAACAGCAAAAAAAACCAATAAAACAGAAACCAGGCGTAAACCCGCCGAAGCCGGGTTATTCCTGAAATTGGAATCTTTGTTTTTTTCTATGATAGAGAATAATCTTTTACCTGACGCCGAGTGTACAACAGTTCCTTCATTAATAACCGGTGAAACGATATAGGCATTGGGTGCAATACTTTTTAATATAAACTGGTTTTGTAAATATTCGTTTATAACAATATAATTCCATTTTATGGGAACCAGGGCCAACAGTTGAAGTTGCTTAGTTTTATATTTCTCCCATACATAATATCCGTTTTGCAGTTTGGTAAAACCCAGGCTTTCAAAAGAACCCAGTATAGTCGAATCCGGAAGGGCGGTTTGGGTATTCCAAAAAATGAGTTTACCCGCCCGGTTATAAACAAATAGAAAATATTTTTTTTCAACAAGCTGGTTTAAACGTTCTTCAGGAAGTTGATTAAACTCTATAAGTTTATGCAGCGTTGTATCAGAAGCTACCTTTTGAAAATCCTGCTGAACCGACTGAACATAACGTGTGAGGTTTTTAGCCACCGCATTGGAACTGGACCCGGCAGCCCAATAATTATCAATAATAAAGGACAGGGTGAGCAACCATGCTGCTCCCAGCAAGAGCCAGGTTACTTCTTTACCCGGAAAACGGTTTGAAAATAAAGCTTTTTGCAACGATTAAATATTTATCCACGCCGGCTCTATTCGTGGTTTTTAATTTTATTCCATAATGCATCCATTTCTTCCAAATTCATATCATGCAAGGCCCGGTTTTGGTTGCTGGCTTCTTTTTCCATTAATATAAACCGGTGTTTAAATTTTTTATTGGTCTTTTCCAGTGCATTTTCAGGATCTACCTGCAAAAACCTTGCAAAATTGATTAGCGAAAACAGGAGATCGCCCATTTCCTCTTCAATTTTAGAGATTTCCCCATTGTCTTCCGCCTCTTTTAATTCATCCATCTCTTCCAGTACTTTATCCCAAACCTGGCTTTTATGGCTCCACTCAAAGCCCACTTGTTTTGATTTTTCCTGTAACCTTAACGCTTTAATCATTGCCGGTAATGCATTGGGTACCCCATCCAAAACCGAATTACGGCCTTCTTTTAATTTTAATTTTTCCCAGTTTTGCTTTACTTCTTCATCATCTTTAACTTTTACATCACTGTATATATGTGGATGCCGGTCCACTAATTTTTTACAAATACCCTCTATAACCTCTTGCAGGGTAAAGGCATTTTTTTCCTCTCCTATTTTTGCATAAAAAATGATATGTAGCAATAAATCCCCCAATTCTTCCTTTAACGCCTTAAGATTATTTTCTGTAATGGCATCGGCCAGTTCATAGGTTTCTTCAATGGTCATTTGCCGCAACGTATGAATGGTTTGCTTTTTATCCCAGGGGCATTTTTCTCTTAACTCATTTAAGATTTCAACCAGCTTTACAAAACTTTCGGCAACAGCATCCATGAAAAATCAAAGTTTAAAAAATATGATAATAGAAAAAACACTAAACAAAACAATAGAGATAAAAAGCAACCAGGAGTTGAGTAAAAACATTTTAAGCAGGGTTTTACCCTTTCCCTGCCCGTAAAATTTACGCATGGCCTTGTACTCATATACAAAAATGCCGACCCATAGAAAAAACTGCAATACACCCAGCCAGCCCCATTTTGTGAGATCGGTTAAATACTCTACCAGGGTTAATAACAAAATCATCATAAAGCAAAACACATAGAGATAAATGGTGAAAATGCCATGGCTCACAAAGGTAAACCGGGGGTGCCTTTTATATAATAGTAGCAAAAAAAAGGCAAACAAAGGCAGGGATATAAAAAGCATTTGGGGAAAACGATGAACAAATTTTTCACCAATATCTTTAAAAGGGCTTTCGTGGGTTTTACGGGATTTTTGATCCAATTCAATCATTTTTCTTGTAGCCATTCGTTCAATCCAGGAATCATTCACTTTACCCGCTTTATATAAGGAATCATACTCGGCCTTACTTTTATATTTATTTACAGAAAACATTCCTGTTGATGAAACGGTATCGGTATATATTTTAAATTGCTGCCGGGTGAGTTCTTTGCCTTTTGTTAAGGCAATGGTAAAGGCTTTAAACTCCGCCGAATCCATTTTATCAATTTGTTCAATGGTTTTGCCATTAAACTTCCGGGTTACATCTAATCCATCTTCTTCATTGCTTTTACCGCTTTCTAAAGTAAAAATTACTAAAAAGAAGAAAAAAGAGCTGAATACATAGAGCCTAACAGGGTTTAAATAAGATATTCTACGGCCAATGCGATATTCTTCGGCCAAAAAGCCCGGCTGGGTAAATAAAATTTTTAATGTTGTGAAAAACTTACTGTCGAAATGGGTGATATCGTTAAAAAAATGGGTGATTAAATGCCAGGCCGTTTCATTAGGTACAATATTTTCCTGCCCGCACACACTGCAAAACCTGCCGTTTACTTCGGCATTGCAATTAAGGCAATTGGTTTCTTCCCGTTGTTTTAGATGACTCAATTTTGTGCCTATTTTTGTTAAAAATAATAAAGTTTAAGGGCAAATTATCAATATTAGCAAAAAGGAGGCTTTACCTTTGCAGCAGCTCAAATAAATTATCAAAAATAAATGAAGAATTATCTCTTGATGGGTACGCTCCTGGTCTTCGCCTCTTTAACAGCAAAGGCCCAATTTTATTACAAAGACATTATTAATACCGAACAACTATCGGCCACTTTAAAATCGTATAAAGACCATAAAGTAAGAAATATAGACATTAAAAGTTTTGAGAATGATGGAACCGAGAGCGAAGGTTTTATTTGCCGTAAAAAAATTTCCAAAGATTATAAAACCGTAACCTTATTCACTAAATATTCCCTTTCGGAGCCTTCTTTATTTATTTCGGAATTTAGTGCAGAAGGCAAATTGCTGTTTACCAATGACAGTTCCGACATTTCGGTTACTTCCATTCGCTATCAATATGATGAAAAAAACCGGATCCAATCCATTGTTTCTAATATCCGGTCTCAGGATGACGATTTTGTAAACCAAATTACAGAAGAACACCTCTATCAATATGGTGAAACCGATAACCCGGTTAAAATGCTAAAAATTAAAAACCATAGCGACACAACGGTTATTTTATTTGCCAATGATGAGCAGGGTAATGTGGGTATTGAAAAAGACACCCGAAGCGGTACTAAATATTATTACTATTACGACAGTAAAAAACGGCTTACCGATGTAGTGCAGGAAAACGATTTTAAATTACGGCCCATGCCGGATTATTTTTTTGAATACGCACATGATGGCAGCATTTCTAAAATGACGGCAACCGAAGAAGGCAGTAATAATTACTATACCTGGAAATATATTTATGAAAACGGGTTGCGTACCATAGAAAGATGTTATTTAAAAGGAAAATCGCTGGTGGGAAGTGTAGAGTATATTTATAAAAAATAAGCCGGGATTACCAACTGCCGCTGGCACCGCCACCACCAAAACCACCGCCGCCAAAGCCGCCAAAGCCACCGCTGCTTCCTCCGCCACTCCATCCGCCGCCGCCACTGCTTATCCACCCGCCACCGCTGCCACCCGAAGTAGGCCAAATAAAAGGCCTTGCACCCCTGCGGCTCATAAAAGAGCCGCCGCCACCGCTATTCTTTGAAATTATAATAATTACAATTATAATAAAAATGATAATAAACAAAACCGTTCCAAACGACACCCCCGAATCACCATACTCCCTGGCTATATGATATTTTCCCTGCGCCGCAAGCATCAAAGCATCGGTACCCTCATCAATGCCCCGGTAATAGTCGTTTCCTTTAAAATTGGGTACAATCACCTGCTGAATGATCTGGCTGGCCATCACATCCGGAATGGC
>JAFDZZ010000155.1 GCA_018266715.1 Bacteroidota bacterium | reverse complement strand
GGCCCAACATACCATTTTAATCCTTCGGCATTGGCAATATCCATATGAAATTCATACAGGCCGGTTACTCTCATCCCTTTATTCCAAAAATAGCCAAGGCCTTCAATAGCTGCTGATGGTTTAAAAAAATGTTTTACAGAAACGGCCCCGGGATAAAATTTAACACCCAGCGCCGTAGTGTATTCCTGTGAGGTGATATTTTTTTGGGCAAATGCAGTGGACAGAAGCAAAAATGCCAGGGTAGTGCAAAAAAGTGATTTGATTTTCATGATACTATTATTTTCTACGTAATACTAAATACAGTTAAAAATTGTGCCAGAAAAGCCCTGGCTTACAAAACAGGCTCACCATACATTTCTTCCCTAAGTTTTTTTATGCGTTCATCAGCAAGGTATTCGTCATAAGCCATGAGTTGATCAATCATGCCGTAAGGGGTAATTTCTATAATGCGGTTAGCAACGGTTTGCATAAACTGGTGATCGTGTGTAGTAAATAAAACAATCCCCGGAAATGCCATCATGCTATCGTTAAAGGCTATGATGCTTTCCAGGTCCAGGTGGTTGGTAGGCTCATCTAAAATTACCGTGTTGGGATTTTGGAGCATCATCTTGCTCACCATGCAGCGTACTTTTTCACCGCCACTAAGTACATTGGTTTTCTTTAATATTTCGTCTCCGCTAAACAGCATTTTACCCAGGAAGCCCCTCAAAAAATCTTCATCCACATCGGTAATATGAGCCGGTACATATTGCCTCAGCCAATCCATTAAATTATGGTTTACGCCCTCAAAGTATTCGGTGTTATCGTTGGGCAAATAGGCGGTGGTAATAGTGGTTCCCCATTCGTAGGTTCCAGCATCTGCTCTTAATCTACCGTTAATCACTTCAAAAAAGGTAGTAAGCGCCAGGGGTTCCCTGCTTAAAAAAGCAATTTTTTGTCCTTTTTGAATATCAAAATTGAGTTTACTGAATAAAAGTTTCCCATCAACTGAAGCCGTTAGATTTTCTACTTTTAATATTTCATTTCCCACTTCTCTTTCCTGCTTAAAAATAATACCCGGGTATTTTCTGTTACTGGGCTGAATTTCTTCAATAACCAGTTTTTCCAATGCTTTTTTACGGCTGGTGGCTTGCTTGCTTTTGGATGCATTGGCACTAAAGCGGGCAATGAAGTCGAGCAGGTCTTTTCGCTTTTCTTCCATTTTTTTATTCTTGTCGGATAACTGCCTTGCCGCCAATTGAGAGCTTTCGTACCAAAAGGTATAATTGCCGGTATAAATTTTTATTTTTCCCCGGTCCACATCGGCAACGTGTGTGCATACGGCATCCAGGAAGTGACGATCGTGGCTTACTACAAGTACAATATTTTCATAGTCGGCCAAAAAGTTTTCCAGCCAGCTAATGGTTTCCACATCAAGGTTATTGGTAGGCTCGTCGAGTAAAAGGATGTCGGGGTTGCCAAAAAGCGCCTGGGCAAGCAATACCCGAACTTTTAAATTGGCGCTGATATCTTTCATGAACTGCTGGTGCAATTCATCTTTTACACCCAACTCGCTCAATAATGTTGCGGCATCACTTTCGGCTGTATAACCCCCCATTTCTCCAAACTGTTCTTCCAGTTCGCCGGCTTTAATACCATCGGCTTCTGTAAAATCTTCTTTGGCATAAATAGCATCCCTGTCGTGCATCACCTGCCACATTTTTTTATGACCCATCAATACGGTATGCAGTACCGTAGATTCATCAAAAGCAAACTGGTTTTGATTGAGTACAGCCATGCGCTCGCCGGGGGTAATGTCCACATTTCCCTTATTGGGTTCAATATCTCCACTGATAATTTTTAAAAAGGTGGATTTACCGGCGCCATTAGCCCCAATAATACCATAGCAATTGCCACGGGTAAAATTGATATTTACTTCATCAAACAAAACCCTTTTTCCAAAAGCCAGGGTTACATTATTTACATTAATCATAATTCACTAAAAATGGGCGCAAAGGTACTGATTTTTATGGATTTTTTCCAGGGGAAAAATTCTGTAGGAAAACAAAAAATCCCGGGTTTATGGCCGGGATAAATATGGAAAATTTTAGTAGTTTCTTTTATGATTTCTTCTTTGCTTTGGCATCATCAAGGCTGTAAATCCACTGGATGTCGGAATCTTCTGCATTGCGTACGGAGTTTTTCCGGGCTTTTTCCAAACTGTCGGCTTTTTTACCGCCTAATGCAGACTTTATGCTTTTTAGCCTTTCTTTATTTAAAGCAGCCAGGCGTTTTGTTTTTATTTCATCTGCAATGCCTGCATCGGATTGAATGGCATTTGCCCTGGCATAATATTGAGCATTTATGGTTTTTACTTTTTGAATTTCATAATCGGATAAGCCTGCAGCGCCATAAACATCGTTCCTGCTTTTATCAACAGACAGATATTTTTCCTGGGTGAGCTTTTCATTTTCTGCCTGAACTTTGTTTGAGCTGTCCTGTATGGAGCGCAAACTATCCTTAACCCATTGTGCCCTTGTATCGGCCTCAACGGAATCCTTAAACATTTTAATTTTTTCCAATCTTGCCTTTTCAGCGAGTATCGCTTGTTCCTTATCTAAGGCAGCCTGGTCGGCCGAAAGTTTTACCTGCTCTGCTTTAGCAGCTTTACGCTTTTCAATTTCTTCTTTGGTTTGTGCCTGGGTGCCCGCTACTAAAAAAGCTGCAACCAGTAATAACATCAGTTTTTTCATTTACTATATGAATTTTTATGAAAATTATGAAATCGGTTATATGAATTACAATATTTGTGCCAGCCGGTAAAAACAGCCCAAACTTTAAGCATAAAGTTAAGATTATCAGCTTAAAAATTTCTAAATTTAATCTTTGAAAAGGATATTTTTTTTCACTTTTATTAAACGTTTTTCCACTTTACCACAAACCCGTAAAATATGAATCGTCGAAAATTCTTAACACTCAGCGCTTTATCTGCTCCCCTATTATCTTTCCAAAGGCCCCTTACGGGTAGTACAAAACCCATAGTAGTTTCTACCTGGGATAGTGGTATGCCTGTAAATGCTGCGGCCTGGGAAATTTTGAGTAAAAACGGAACATCCCTGGATGCTGTAGAGGCGGGAGCTATTTATATTGAAAATCAAATTAATTGTTGTGTAGGCCTTGGCGGCTACCCCGACAGGGATGGCATTGTAACGCTGGACAGTTGCATCATGGATGAAAAAGCCAACTGTGGAGCAGTTGCAGGATTGGAACGAATTAAACACCCGATTTCGGTAGCCCGTAAAGTGATGGAAAATACCCCTCATGTATTACTGGTTGGTGCAGGCGCCCAGCAATTTGCCCTGGAAAATGGCTTTACACTTGAACCCCAGCAATTATCGGAAGACGCCCAAAAAGCTTATAAAGAATGGTTGAAAAAAAGCGAATATAAACCCGTGATTAATATAGAAAACATTAAACCCGTTAAACAACATGGGCCGTTTGCACCTGCGTTTTTTGATGATGGAAGTCCAAATCATGATACCATGGGCCTTTTGGCCCTGGACAACCTGTTCAACTTATCCGGTGCGGTAACTACAAGCGGCATGGCCTATAAAATACATGGCAGGGTTGGCGACTCACCCATTATAGGCGCCGGGCTTTTTGTAGATAATGAAGTTGGCGCTGCTACCAGCAGCGGTGTGGGTGAAGAAGTGATTCGCACCTGCGGAACTCATACCGTTGTGGAATTTATGCGACAGGGATACAGCCCTACTGCCGCATGTAAAAAAGCGGTAGAACGAATTGTTAAACGAAATCCGCAAAAAGCAAAAGAAATACAGGTAGGCTTTTTAGCCCTAAACAATAAAGGCCAATACGGGGCTTATGCCATTCAAAAAGGATTTGTTTTTTCAGTAAAGTCGGCCATGGAAAACCGCATTATTCCATCCCGTCACCTGCTTTAGCGCTATGCTGATTAAAAATTTCCCGGAGAATGCAGTTCACTTCTCCCGACCGGGTCATTACCATTAAATGTTTTCCATTGGGAATAATATGCGTAGGCCGGGTATATTTCATGGGCAATATTTCATCGCTGCTGCCATGAATATGAAAATAGGGATTGGGTAAATAATCATTCTCCCATTTTAAAACGGCTTCCATCGCCCAGCGAATAAATGCAGCGTCGCTTTCAATTACTACGTTGCGGAGCGTTTGCTTATCTTCTGCACTTTCGGATGCAAAAAAACGTTTTACCAGGGATGCTTTTTTAATAAGGCCAACGGGAACCATTTTATAGAGCTGTAGTTTTCCTGCCAGTTTATAAAATTTTGGCAATTGGCTGGATAATGGGATGCTGGACAGCAGGATGGTTGCAGACGGTTGCATGAGTTTTGCAATTTCAACGGCAATCATTCCTCCCATAGATAAGCCCAACAGCATAAAAGGTTTTTGCGCATCAATTTTTAGCGCAAGTCTTTTTGCATAAGCGGGGAGCGTTTCGGTTTGCTGCGGAGTAATCCATTCCAGGAATACCGGCTCAACCGTATGGGGAAATTGAAGATGATTAAACACCCGCCTGTCTGCCGCCATCCCGCTTATAACATAGCATTTCATAAAGCAAAAATACTACATAATGTGCGCAGGTTTTTTGCGTATGATTGAGTAATATTAACTTAGCAAAAAAAATAACACATGTTTCCATCCATAAATCCCACTACCACCAAGGCCTGGGCAGCGCTTGAAAGCCATTACCGGCTATTTGAGCAAGTAAAAATGAAAGACCTTTTTTTTAATGACGAAAAAAGATTTAGTTCCTACTCCCTGCAATTTGAGGAGATCCTTTTTGACTATTCTAAAAATATTTTTACCGATAATACACTGGAACTATTGCTACAACTGGCCGAAGAGTGCAAGCTCAAAGAGGCCATAAATGCCCTATTTGCCGGCGAGCCGATTAATGCAACAGAAAACCGGGCGGTTTTACATACCGCATTAAGAAATCAAAGCGACCAACCGGTGATGTGCAATGGGCAGGATGTAATGCCCGAAATAAAAAAGGTACAAGCCCAAATGAAATCTTTTGTACAGCAAATACACAGCGGTAGCTGGCTTGGCTTTTCTGGAAAAAAAATAAAATATATCGTAAATATTGGCATTGGCGGAAGCGATTTAGGCCCGGTAATGGTAACCGAAGCTTTAAAACCTTATTGGCATGATGACATTCAACCTTATTTTGTAAGCAATGTAGATGGTACACATATTACAGAAACGCTTAAAAAAGTTCATGCTGATGAAACGCTTTTTCTTATTGCCAGAAAAACCTTTACCACCCAGGAAACCATGACCAATGCCCACACGGCAAGGCAATGGTTTTTACAAAATGGCGGTACCGAAGCAACCATAAAAAAACATTTTGTTGCGCT
>JAFDZZ010000154.1 GCA_018266715.1 Bacteroidota bacterium | reverse complement strand
ATCAATGTGGTCACGGCTTTTAAGGTTAAGCGCTACTTCTTCAATGCTGATATTGGGGTTCTTGGTCAGCATTTCTTTAAACCGCCTTTCTACCCTTACGTCAAGGTCGGCCGTCATAAAAATTTTCAATTCGGCATGGGGAAAAACCGTTGTGCCGATATCTCTGCCATCCATAACAATACCTTTATGGCTGCCCATTCTTTGCTGTTGGGCAACGGCCAGCGAGCGTACTGCAGCTATGGTGGCCACTTCGCTCACTTTTTCGGCCACTACCAGGTCCCGTATTAAATATTCCACATTTTCTTCATTGAGATAAATTTCCGATTGCTGGGATTTAGGGTTGTATTCAAAATGAAGGTGAATTTCATTTAAGGCTTCTGTTACTTCTTTTTCATCGCTCCAGTCGGTATTTTTTCTTAAAAAATACAGGGTAATGGCCCGGTACATTGCCCCACTGTCAATATATACATAGCCCAGGGCTTTGGCCAATTGCTTGGCCAGCGTGCTTTTGCCGCAACTGCTCCATCCGTCAATGGTAATGATGATTTTTTTTGCCATTCAGTGCAAAAATGCTGTAAAATTCAGGGATGGCAAAAAGAATATTACCCGGTTATAAAAAATTTAATGAAAAGTAGATTTTAAACATCATTTAGTAAGTGCTTAAATACTGGAAACTGAAATGAATGACCCTTTTGCATTTGCAGCAAATAAAAAAGCCTGTAAATACATTACAGGCTCAAGCTGATTATGAAATATTATTTACGCTTCTGATTTTTTTTCTTTTTTCTTTGGTTCTTCGTTGTGTTTAAATTTAAGCTTTTGGGCTTCTTTATCCAGGTCGGCCACCACTACATCGCCGGCTTTAATTTGCATGTTTAAAATTTCTTCTGCCAGTGCATCTTCCAGGTATTTTTGAATAGCCCTGTGCAAGGGCCTTGCGCCAAACTGGCTGTCGTAACCTTTGTCGGCAATAAAGTTTTTAGCCTCTTCGGTTAATTCCAAAGAAAAGCCAAGGTTGTTCAACCGGTGCATTACGCCTTTCATTAAAATATCAATAATGGCAAAAATATGGTCTTTACTGAGCGTATTGAAAATAACCACATCATCAATACGGTTTAAAAATTCCGGGCTGAAGGTGCGCTTTAACGCTTTTTCAATTACGGCTTTGTTGTTTTCGTCGGTTTGTTCCATCCGGCTTTGGGTAGCAAAGCCAACACCGTCTCCAAAATCTTTCAATTGCCTTGCGCCAATATTGGAAGTCATTATGATTAGCGTATTTTTAAAATCCACTTTGCGGCCCAATCCATCTGTGAGTTGGCCATCGTCAAGTACCTGTAATAAAATATTGAAAATATCCGGATGGGCTTTTTCAATTTCGTCCAGCAAAATTACACTATAGGGTTTGCGCCTTACTCTTTCGGTAAGTTGCCCGCCTTCTTCGTAACCCACATAGCCGGGAGGTGCGCCAATTAACCGGCTTACCGTAAATTTTTCCATGTACTCGCTCATATCTATGCGGATGAGTGCATCTTCACTGTCGAACATATAGCGGGCCAGGGAACGGGCCAGTTCGGTTTTACCCACACCTGTAGGGCCAAGGAAAATAAAGGAACCAATGGGCTTTTTAGGATCTTTAAGTCCAACCCTGTTGCGCTGGATGGCTTTCACCACTTTAGTGATGGCATCATCCTGGCCAATAACAGCGCCCTGAAGTTCTTCATTCATGCGGCGCAGTTTTTCCGTTTCGGCCTGTACCATACGCTGCACGGGTATGCCCGTCATCATATTCACCACTTCGGCAATATCTTCTTCTTCAATGGGAAAACGCTTATGCTTGCTTTCTTCTTCCCAGTCCATTTTGGCTTTTTCCAGGTCTTCCTGCAACCTTTTTTCCGAATCTCTCAGCGAAGCGGCTTCTTCAAATTTTTGACTTTTTACAACCTTGTTTTTCTCTTGCTTGATGTCTTCAATTTTCTTCTCCAGCTCAAGTATAGATTCGGGTACCTTGATGTTTTTAATATGTTTTCTTGCGCCTACTTCATCCAGCACATCAATGGCTTTGTCGGGCAGCAAGCGGTCGGTCATATACCTGTCGCTTAGTTTTACACAGGCTTCTATAGCCAGTTGGCTGTAGGATACGTTGTGATAATCTTCATACTTACTTTTAATATTGTTGAGAATTTGAATGGTTTCTTCCACTGAGGGTTGCTCTACCAGCACTTTTTGAAAACGCCGGTCTAAAGCGCCGTCTTTTTCAATATGCATACGATATTCATCCAAAGTGCTTGCACCAATGCATTGCAGCTCGCCACGGGCAAGCGCCGGTTTAAATATATTGGAGGCATCTAATGAGCCACTGGCGCCCCCTGCACCCACAATGGTATGTATTTCATCAATAAAGAGGATCACATCCCGGTTTTTTTCCAGCTCATTCATAATGGCTTTCATGCGCTCTTCAAACTGGCCACGGTATTTGGTGCCGGCCACTAAAGCAGCAAGGTCAAGGCTTACCACACGTTTATCAAATAAAACACGGGAAACCTTGCGTTGAACAATGCGTAAAGCCAGGCCCTCTACAATGGCGGTTTTACCCACACCGGGTTCGCCAATAAGAATGGGGTTGTTTTTTTTGCGGCGGCTGAGGATTTGGGATACCCTTTCTATTTCATTTTCCCGCCCTACGATGGGATCCAGCGCCTGTTGCTCGGCAAGCCTTGTAATATCCCTGCCAAAATTGTCCAGCACGGGTGTTTTGGTCTTGGGCTGGTTGCCCGCTGATTTTTGGGAACGCTGCTGGCCGTATCTTCTTTCTTCGCTAAATTCATCTTCCTCGTTATATTCAGCCTGTGGCTCGTTGCCGGAGTGAAAACTTAATTCACTTTTGAAGGTATCATAATCCACCTCAAACTGGTTGAGCAGTTGAGTAGCTACATTTTCTTTATTTTTTAAAATAGACAGCACTAAATGTTCACTTTCGGCAAGGCGGCTTTTGAGGGATTGTGCCTCAAGATAGCTGATGCGTAATACTCTTTCGGCCTGCTTGGTTAAGGGCAATGAATTAATATTGGCAATATTTTTACCGGATTTATCTTTTATGGCCGTTTCAATTTCTTTGCGTAGCTCGGGAATGTCCACATGCAGGGATTTTAATAATTTAATAGCGGTGTTATCACCATCTCTTATTAAACCGAGTACAATGTGTTCGGTACCTATAAAATCATTACCCAACCGCAAAGCTTCTTCCCTGCTGTAGGCGATGATTTCTTTTACCTGGGCTGAAAAATTATTATCCATTTGATTAATTTAACGATACAATAATAATAAATATTTATAGCGTAGGCCTTTAAAAAAAGTGTAAATGTTGATATGTTGAAAAATTAGAAACCCCTGCCTTGTGGTAATTTTGCAGCCTGTGGTTGCTAATGAATTAGTACACATTCAATTTTTAACTTATCTTAGACCGTTCACTTTTATTATAACTAATGAATGTCAAAATAGATACCAAAGAGAAATTTACGGTTATTAGCCCCATTGGACCCGAAATTTCTGCTAATATGACAGCAGAAATGGGTAATTTATTGTCTGCTTACATAAAAAAAGATATCCCACATCTGGTTTTAAATTTGGCAAATGTGGTCAAAATGAGTGATGAAGCGGCATTTAGCTTAGCCACTATTCAACATGAATTTTATGAAAAAAATTTTTCTTTTGTGGTTTGTGAAATGACGAAAACGGTGGAAGCGGTATTTGAACGGCTGGAACTTTTGGAAGTGATGAACTTTACCCCAACGGAAAGTGAAGCCTGGGATATTGTGCAAATGGAAGAAATTGAAAGAGAACTGCTTGGAGGCTTTGATGAGGAAGGGTAAAGCAGCATTTTGTATTCTTTTTTGCTCTTAAGTTTAAAACAGTTTTAACCCAAATCATAATTTTTTAACGTTTGCTTGCTTTAACCATATTGGGCAATAATTCAGCCCTACCCTCTAACGGAAGAAACCCTACGGCACAGGTTTTGCAAACCCAATCCACAGCTTACCTGGTGGATTGCGGTGAAGGCACGCAACAGCAAATAGCGAAATATAAAATTCGCACTTCAAAAATTTCACACATCTTTATATCTCATCTTCATGGCGACCATTATTTTGGATTAATAGGCCTGCTCACCAGCATGGGGCTTTTGGGCCGCACTGCCGACCTTCATTTATTTGCCGCACCGGCATTGGAAAAAATAATTCAATTACAATTAGAAGCTGCAGATACTGAATTGCCTTATCCACTCTATTTTCACCCGATTGTTCAGGAAGGGGTTATTTGTAACGATGGTAAAATAACCGTGGAAAGCTTTGCCGTAAACCACCGCATTACCTGCTGGGGATTTTTATTTAAGGAAATTAAAAACCCCCGTAAGATTGACCCCGAAAGGGTAAAATCTTTTGAAGTGCCTGCCGCCTATTATGAGCAGTTACAAAAAGGCAGCGACTATAAAACCCGGAAAGGCGATATCATCCTAAACGACCAACTTACCGTTGCTGCTACCCCCCCAAAGTCTTACGCATTTTGCGCCGACACGAAATTTCACCCTGCCCTTGCCACCAAAATTAAAGAGGTGGATTTGCTTTATCATGAATCTACTTACTTAAAAGATTTGGAGCAGCGGGCCGAAGCAAGGTATCATTCCACAGCAGAGCAAGCCGCTAAAATAGCCTTGCTTGCCGGTGCAAAAAAATTACTGATTGGCCATTTTTCATCCAAGTATGAAAATTTAACCGGTTTTTTGGAAGAAGCCAAAACGTTGTTTGAGCAAACCGAAATTGCACGGGAAGGCGTGTGTTTTAAAATTTAATTTAAAGAAATCACCTGGTTGGTCCAATCGGCAATTATCCATTTATAAAAATACGGAAACCACTTACGCCAGGTAGGCTCATTATGCCTGCCTTCGGGATCGGTGATGGTGAGGATTAATGATTTTGAACTCCTTCCCAGTTCGTTTACAATGTTAAAC
>JAFDZZ010000153.1 GCA_018266715.1 Bacteroidota bacterium | reverse complement strand
CTTTATAACTGGTTTGTGTAAAGCCGGGCCAGCGATGAAACCAACTGCTATCCGGCTGATCCTGGAAAAGAAAATGCCATAAACCGGAATGGTTATAAATGGCATCCTGTATAATTTTCATTCCTTTTGCATGGCAGGCATCAATTAAATTTTTATAGGCCTGGTCGCCACCAAGTCTTGGGTCAACTTTGTAATGATCGGTAATGGCATAGCCATGTTCGGTGCGATGCGGCATATCGTTTTCTAATACCGGGTTAAGCCAAAGTGCGGTAACCCCTAAATCGTTTAAGTAATCCAGGTGGTTTTNNCCTTTTAAATCGCCGCCATGGCGGTTAAATACGGTATCCCTGTTAAGGGTTTGGTCTTTCATGCCAATAATGCGGTCGTTGGTTTCATCGCCGTTGCTAAACCTGTCGGGCATGATGAGGTATAGCAAATCTTTTGAGGTTACACCCTGTGCATAGGCCGTTCCGTTTCCGGGGCGCTTTTTATCTAAGGGCCAAAAGAGCGTTTGCGTTTTACCTTCTTGTGAAAAATTAATTTTTACTTCCCCGGTTTTGGCAGTTGCGGCAATGCTTAGATCCAGGGCAAGGTATTTTGGGTTTTCAAATTTTGAAATTTTTTGGAGGGTTACACCCGGGTGATGAAGGGTTACTTTGCTGTTGGCTATGCTGTAATCCGCATGAACTAAAACCTGAACTTTATTCCACTTCATACCTACCCACCAATTGGTGGGATAAAGGTTGATCACCTGTGCAATACCCGTAGAAAAAATTAAACAAATAAATAAAACGGCAAATAGTTTTTTCATACACAATCGTATTGGTTTAGGTTTAGCTCAACATTTCGTTTTTATTTTCTTTAATTAAAGCCATACAAATTACGGCTGCCACAACCATTAAGCCGCCACCTACCTGTACGGCAAGTACCCTGTCGTTGTTTAACACATTCCTCATGAGCCATCCAAAGCCCAGGGAAGCAATAATTTCGGGCAGTACAATAAAAAAATTAAAAATACCCATGTAAATACCCACTTTATCTCTTGGCAAAACGCCGCTGAGCATGGCATAAGGCATACTTAAAATACTCGCCCAGGCAATACCCACGCCGGTCATGCAGGCGTAAAGCATATATTTATTTTCAACCCAACCCACACTTATAAGGCCGATGGCGCCGGCTACTAAGCAAAGGGAATGGGTAAGTTTCCTTCCCAGTTTATCAGCAATAAAGGGCAATACCAGGGCAAACAAAAAAGTGATGACACTATAAAACGATAAGGTAAGGCTTCCAAAATCGGCTCCTTCAGCATATACTTTATCGCTGGCATTGGTGCCGCCAAATACATTTACGGCAACTGCGGTGGTATAATAAAACCACATTAAAAACAAGCCGGGCCAGGTAAAAAACTGCACCAGGGCAATGGCTTTCATTTTTGGCGGCATATTGGTAAGGGCATGAAGAATTTCTTTAGCGCCGCCTCCAAAACCTTTGTTGGATTCTTTTACTTTGTCCTTATAACCTAAGTCTGCCGGTGGATATTCTTTGGTGGTAAACACTGTATATAAAACTGCTGCCAAGAAAAAGAATGCCCCGAGGTAAAATGAATATTTCACATTTTCAGGAATTCCGCCTTCCAGGGCTGTATTTTCTTTTCCAAAAATATTTTTCATGATCCAGGGCAGGGCCGAAGCAATGCTTCCGCCTAAGCCAATCATAAAACTTTGCATAATAAAACCACGGTTTACCTGGCTATCGGGTAGTTTATCGGTTACAAATGCCCTAAAGGGTTCCATGGTAACGTTTCCAAAAACATCTAAAACCCAAAGCAGGCCTGCTGCCATCCAAAGCACACTGCTGTGGGGCATAAATATTAAAGCTATGGAACTGATGATGGCACCAATTAAAAAATACGGCCTCCTTCGGCCCCATTTTGGGTGCCAGGTATGGTCACTCATGTAGCCAATGATGGGCTGAACCAGCAGCCCGGTTAACGGGGCTGCTAAAAATAAAAGCGGTACATCATCGGGGTTAGCGCCCAGGTTTTCATATATGCGGCCCATATTGGCCCTTTGTAAATCCCAGCCAAATTGAATCCCTAAAAAACCCACACTCATATTTATGATTTGAACAAGAGAAAGCCTGGGTTTAAAGCCGGTAGAAGCTGTATTCATGCAATCGGAAATTAAATGGTTTGAACGTGTAAAATATACACAATGCTAAAAGTAATTAAAAAACCCAGAAGGAGAAACGGAAAAAATAAAATTTTTGCTAATAAGGTTGTGCCGGAATGGGCTGTGATGAAGTTGTTGGGGTGCTAGGATTCGAACCCAGACAAACAGAATCAGAATCTGTGGTGCTACCGTTACACTACACCCCAGTAAAAAAGCTAAGTTCTTTAAATAAATGGAAGGTTTTTAGTTGGGTTACTAGGATTCGAACCTAGACAAACAGAATCAAAATCTGTTGTGCTACCATTACACCATAACCCAATTTACCAGCTTTTATTTTTGGGAGTGCAAAAATAGGGGTTTTACATTTTAAAATGCTTAAAAATTGGTGATTGTTTTAGCTCGCCAATTCTTTTTCTTCTCTTGTTTTCAGCTCTTTTATTTTATCCAAAGCGCCGGCAACAACGTCACACATAATTACATAAAGCGCACCGGTTTGATAATTTTCATATATATATTCCAGGGCCTGGTTCTCATCGGCAATGGTCATAGTAGCAATTGAAGGGTTTTCTTCTTCAATTCCCTGCTTGAGCAAGCCTATTATTTCATCGGCTGTGCGCCCCCTTAAATTTTTATCGCAACGGATGATGATTTCATCAAAATTTTTGGCGCTGATTGCCCCCAGTTCTTTAATGTCTTCATCCCGCCTGTCGCCGGTACCGCTGATAACGCCAATTTTTTTAGGATAGTCCAGTTTATTCACAAAATCGCAAAGCAGGTTTAGGCCATGTGGGTTGTGGGCAAAATCTGCAAGAATGGTAAAGTTTTTAAAATTAAAAAAGTTTAACCTGCCCGGCGTAAGGGTAGAGGAAGGTAAAAAAGAGCTTAAAGCAGACCGTATGTCTTCAATACTGATATCCCGGTATAGATAGGCGGCCATTACTGCCGGAAGGCAATTATTGATATTATGTACGGCTTTGCCTTCAAAGGTTACGGGAATTTCTTTTACATGCATTACCCTAATTTTCCAGGTACCTTTTAGGATGCTTACATAGCCATTTTCAAATACGGTGGATAAGCCCCCTTTTTTACTGTGCTGTTTAATACGGGGATTGTTTTCATCCATGCTAAAAAGGGCAATATTACAATCCAGGTTCTTTTTCATTTCATAAACCAGGTCATCATCCGCATTTAATACAGCATAGCCATGTGGAAAAACCGTTTCGGGCACTACCGCTTTCACCTTGGCCATTTGTTCTAAGGTGTTTATTCCACCTAAGCCCATGTGGTCTGATGCTACATTGGTTACAATGGCTACATCACAATTTTGGAAAGCCAGCCCGTTTTTTAAAATACCTCCCCGGGCACATTCCAAAATGGCAAAATCCACAGTGGGGTCTTTTAAAACAAATGTTGAGCTAACCGGCCCGGTGCAATCTCCCCTCATCATTAACTGGTTTTGAATATACACACCGTCGCTGGTGGTATAACCCACTTTTTTACCGGCTATTTTAGCAATATGTGCAGCAATGCGGGTGGTGGTGGTTTTTCCATTGGTGCCGGTTACCGCTATGATGGGTATACGCCCGGTGCTGCCTTTTGGAAAAAGCATATCCACTACAGGTTCGGCCACATTGCGGGGCAGGCCTTCGGCAGGTTCTATATGCATTCTAAATCCCGGGGCTGCATTTACTTCGAGTATAGCGCCACCGTTTTCGGAAACCGGTGTTTTTAAATCGGTGGCCATAATGTCAATGCCGCAAATATCCAAGCCAATAATTTTGGCTATACGTTCACACATAAAAATATTGGCGGGGTGCACTTCGTCGGTAACATCGGTAGAGGTTCCCCCGGTACTGAGGTTGGCGGTAGGTTTTAGCAAAACCAGTTCTTTTTTTGCAGGTACGGTTTCCAGGGTATATCCTTTATCGTCCAGCATTTTTTGGGTAAACTGGTCAATAGTTATTTGCGTTAAAACTTTTTCGTGTCCGTATCCCCGGCGGGGATCTTTATTGGTTTCATCAATAAGTTGTTGAATGCTGCTTTTACCATCGCCGGTTACGGCAGCCGGTGTACGTAATGCGGCACAAATAAATTTATAATTGATCACTAATATCCTAAAATCAAAGCCGGTAATAAACCGTTCTACTATTACGCTTCGGCTGTAATTTTTTGCTGCAGCAAAAGCAGTTAATGCCTGCTCCCAGGTATTGATATTGGTGGTATTTCCTTTACCATGGTTTCCATCAATAGGTTTTATTACCAAAGGATAACCGTATTTGGAAACGGCATCTTTTAAACCTTCTTCTGTTCTTATCACCACACCCCTTGGCACGGGAATTTCTGCAGCTTCAAGCAGGTTTTTTGTTTCTTCTTTATCGCAGGCAATGTCCACGGCAATATTACCCGTAGTGCTGGCAATAGTTGCCCTAATGCGTTTTTGGTGTACACCATAACCCAATTGCACCAGTGAGTGTTTGTTTAACCGAATAAAGGGGATGCCTCTTTTGCCGGCTTCATCTACAATGCATCCTGTACTGGGTCCCAGCCGGGTATCTTCCCTTATTTCTCTCAATCGTTGAATATCATCCGACAGGTCATAAAGTTTATCTGCAATTAAGGCTTCAGCGATTCTTACGGCTGCTTTTGCGGCATATACACCGGCATCTTCTTCTATATAACTAAAGCATACATAATATTCCCCTTCAACGCCGGTGCCCCTGGTACGGCCAAACCCCGTATCCATGCCGGCCAGGGTTTGCAATTCCAGGGCAATATGTTCTATAACATGGCCCATCCAGGTACCTTCAATTACCCGGTTAAAAAATCCACCGGGCTCACCTTCGCTGCAACGATGCTCGTATAAGGAGGGCATAAGCTTTTCCATCCTTTCTTTAAATCCGGGAATAAGATTGGTGGGCTTTTGTTCCATCTCTTCTAAATCGAGCTTCATTTGAATTAGTTTGGAACGGCGCACACTCCAGAAATTTGGCCCACGCATCACTTTTATTTCTACAATTCTCATGGATAATATTTTGGTATAGTTTAAAGCAGGAAGTTAGGAAAAGTTTTTTAATATGGAGAAGGGCTTTTGGGATTCTAAAGGCCATTTTCTTAAAATTAAGAATAAGGCTTCCGGTTAAAAAGATAAAGTGGGTAAAAGATTATATTAAATTATAACGCAATTAACACCCGTTAATAACTCTTAAAGTTTAATACTATACGTTTTATATTATTTTTGCGTTAACCCAAAAAAGAATTCATGATTGCTCCAAAAGGGAAATTAGTTGCAATAGGTGGTGCAGAAGATAAAGGAACAGATTTAGAAAAAGGTGAAATACACCGGGATAACCTCAATTTTTTTGAACTGGGCATTCTTCGCCGTATTGTGGAAGAAGCTGGCGGCACGGCTGCCCGTATAGAAGTGATTACAACAGCCAGCACCATACCGGTTGAAGTAGGCAAAAACTACCTTAATGCATTTGGAAAAATTGGATGCACCAATGTTGGCATTATGGATATCCGTTCCAGGAAAGATACCGTAAATAAAGACTACCTGGAACGTATTAAAGTTTGCGATGCCGTAATGTTTAGCGGCGGCAACCAGCTTAGGCTGAGTGTAACCGATGGCGGAACAGAATTTTTATCAATACTAAAAGAACGATATAAAAAGGAAGAACGGTTTATAATTGCCGGAACCTCGGCCGGGGCTATGGCTATGAGCAATACCATGATTTATGAAGGGAGCGCCGATAAAGCACATTTAAAAGGTGCAGTAAAAATTACTACAGGGCTGGGGTTTGTAAACAATGCCATTTTTGATTCGCATTTTGAAAAACGGGGCCGGTTTGGAAGGCTGGCACAGGCCGTGGTATGCAACCCCGGTTGTATTGGCGTGGGCCTAGGCGAAGATACCGGTATGATTATTTCCGAAGGCAATAAAATGGAAGCTATTGGCAGCGGGTGTGTAATTGTGATTGACGGCTATGATATTGGCTATAGCAATATTGCAGATATACCCGATGGAAACCCTTTTTGTATCGAAAACTTAAAAGTTCATTTCCTGGAAAGAGGCAATGGGTATCTGCTTAATGAACGTAAATTTATACCCGAAGTTAGAGAAGGTGCCAGGGTGAAAAAACAGGTGGAAGTGGAATAAGGTTAATTTTTCCTAAATAGATCACACTATTTTCTTCGAAGAAATTATTTTATTGAACCATTTTTCAATGGATGTTTTCTTATTACTTTGTTTCAATGCTTTGGGGTTTTCCTTAATTTATGAATTCCGGCAAACCAACTTTACACTTCAAAAACGTCTGTAACCTTATCCGGAATTTTTTTCTTGCAGCTTTTAAAAAACAGTACATTTAATACCCTGATTTAGCAGTTAATCATTCATAAAACCTAATGAATTGTGCTATGAAAATTATTGCAATAGGCGATTTACATGGCAGAACGCTATGGAAATACATTGTTTCAAAAGTAGATTTTGATGTAGTGGTTTTTATCGGCGATTATTTTGATACCCATGAAAATATTTCGCCGGTACAGCAAATAGAAAATTTCAAGGAATTGCTGGATTATAAAAAACAACTTCCTGAAAAAGTTGTATTGCTGTTCGGTAATCATGATTATCACTATTTTCCCTGGGTGGAAAGAAAGTATAGCGGATTCCAGGATGAATATGATACTGAAATTCTGGAAATTCTTCACAATGCCTTACAGGAAGGGTTGATGCAGATGTGCTATAAGTACAAAAAATTTGTATTTACCCATGCAGGAATCACAAAAACATGGCTTTCAAAAGCCGGCTATAAAAATAATTATCCCGTTGATATATTTCTAAATGATTTATTTGTAAAACATCCTCACAAGTTTGAATTTTCCATGGGCGATAATTATTCTTTAACCGGGGATGATATATGCCAAAGCCCAATTTGGGTAAGGCCAAAGAGTTTAAGTAAAAACGCCTTAAATGGCTATATTCAAATTGTTGGACACACCGTGCAGGAAAAAATTAATGTAATAAATAATTCTATTATCCTAATAGATACGCTGGGTAAATCAGCACAGTTTTTAGAAGTTAGAGAAGAGGGATGGAAAATTCTTCAACTGAGTATGGATAATGCCAGCAGGGAAATTCACATCGGGGAAGTAAACCACAGCATCATTTGATTTTCAATTCAGTAAATTTAAAAAAAGTGATTTGTGTTGTTGAGATGACTACACCGCCTTCACTAAAAAATAATTTTTCTTTCCTTTTTGAATAAGCAGGTATTGTTCATGCAGCAACCACTCGTTATTGATGATTTGCTGAGCGTCGGTAATTTTTTTCCGGTTGATACTTAGCCCGCCATTTTGAATCATTTTTCTTGCTTCGCCCCTGCTGGGAAACACCTCAGTATCTGCCAAAAGGCTTATCACATCTATGCCTGAGGCAATTTTATTTTGGTCAACATCTTTTTTTATAATGCCCTCCATGCTGTTCAAATCTTCAATGCTTAAATCTTCGGCAGCGGCATTTTGTGAGGCAAAAAGTTTTGCCGTGGTTTCAATGGCTTTTTGATATTCAGCATCGCCATGTACAAACACGGTAATTTCTTTGGCCAGTGTTTTCTGCAACAACCTTTCACCGGGGTTATTACGGTGTTGGGCAATTACATCTTCAATAGATTTTTTATCCAGGAATGTAAAAATTTTAATCCAGGTTTCCGCATCGGCATCGGTGGCATTTACCCAAAACTGGTAAAACTGGTAAGGGCTTGTTTTTTCTGCATCCAGCCAAATATTGCCGGCTTCCGATTTTCCAAATTTACTGCCATCCGCTTTAGTGATGAGTGGTGATGTAAAAGCAAAAGCCTCGCCCCCGCTTTTTCTTCGGATCAGCTCTGTACCGGTAACGATATTTCCCCATTGGTCGCTGCCGCCCATTTGCAGCCTGCAATTTTTATGGTTATAAAGCCAATAGTAGTCGTACCCTTGTATTAACTGGTAGGTAAATTCGGTAAAAGATATGCCGCTCTCTCCTTCAATGCGTTTCTTTACGCTTTCTTTGGCCATCATATAATTTACGGTGATATGCTTGCCTACATCTCTTATAAAATCCAAAAAGCCAATGGGTTTAAACCAATCATAGTTATTTACAATTTCGGCAGCATTTGGCCTGGAGGGGTTAAAATCGAGATATTTCTCTAATTGCTTTTGTATGCCGGCAACGTTTTTTTGCAATACCTCTTCACTTAATAAATTTCTCTCGGCGCTTTTGCCACTGGGGTCGCCCACCATACCTGTGGCGCCTCCCACAAGCGCCAGGGGTTTATGCCCGGCTTTTTGCAAATGCACCAATAATAATATTTGTACCATACCACCTATATGCAGGCTTTCTGCAGTGGGGTCAAAGCCAATATAAGCCGTGGTTACTCCTTTATTTAACTGTTCTTCGGTTCCGGGCATTATGTCCTGTAACATTCCCCGCCATTTCAGTTCTTCAATTAATGTATTCATGTTGCAAAGTAAAAAGGTTTGCAAAAATGGTTAGTTTTTTGCAAATACCCGGATAAAATTTGAATTGCTTAAAGTGCATAATTAAGCAGCAAAAGCCCCGATTATATCGTCTAATTTTAATATTATTGCCAATGGATAATGAAAACCAATAAACTTGTCATTAATTCGTATTATAATAAATATTAATGCACAATTTATAAAGTAAAAATACGTTTTAATAAATACGTAATTATCCAAACTTGTAACTTACCAACCAAGAAAACATGAAAAAAAGCCTTGCTGCTTTCATCCTTATTGGCCTTTTACTGCCCGGTAAAGGCTATAGCCAGTTTAGAAAGTATTCCAACGAATTTTTAAATATCGGGGCCGGCGCCCGTGGGCTGGCAATGGGCAATGCCCAGGTGGCCAGTGTAAATGATGCTTCGGCAGGATACTGGAACCCTGCCGGATTAACCGGCGTTAAAGATGTACCCAATCTTGCATTAATGCATGCTGAATATTTTTCCGGAATTGCAAAATATGAATATGCATCACTGGCCATACCGGTGCAGGATAATAAACGTACGCTGGGGTTTTCATTACTGCGTTTTGCCGTAGATGATATTCCCAATACTTTATTTTTAGTGGAACCCGATGGAAGCATTAATTATAACAATGTGCAGGCTTTTTCATCTGCAGATTATGCCTTTCTTTTTTCATTTGCCCAAAAATTAAAAGATGAAGAAGACTATAAAATAAGCATAGGGGCTAATGCAAAAGTTATTTATAGAAAAGTAGGGCATTTTGCCAACGCCTGGGGTTTTGGGTTGGATGCCGGGATCCAAATTCAAAAAAATAAGTGGAGACTGGGTTTAATGGCCAGGGATGTAACCACCACTTTTAATGCCTGGAGTTTTAAATTTACCGAGCAGGAAAAAGAAGTGCTGTATTTAACTAAAAACGATATTCCGGTAAAATCTACCGAACTCACAGCGCCAAGGCTGGTTTTAGGTGGCGCCTATAATTTTTCCATTAGCCAAAAAATTAAATTACTTGCCGAGGCCAATGTGGACCTTACTTTTGACGGAAAAAGAAATACCTTACTCAGCAGTAACCCGGTGAGCATTGATCCGCACCTGGGCCTGGAAGCTTCTATAAACGATGTGTTTTTTATACGGGGCGGAATTACCAATTTTCAAAAAGCGCTTGCCGATGAAGATACGTTAAACCAGAAAAAGGTTTGGATTTATCAACCCAGCGCCGGGGCAGGGTTTAAAATTAAAAATGTATCTGTAGATTATGCCTTTACCAATTTGGCCAACCAGCAAAACCCGTTATATACGCATATTGTATCGCTTAGGATTAACCTTACCAAAAAACATGAAGATTAACTTATAATATCCTGAAATAATGAAAAAAATATTTTTAGCCCTCTTATTAATTTCAAGCCTTGCTGTTTCAGCACAATGGAATAACAGTTGGATTGATTATTCCAAAACCTATTATAAGTTTCAATTGGCCAACGATACCTTAACCCGTATTCCTCAATCGGTACTTGCCGGCCTGGGATTGGATGCGGTAAATGCCGATCATTTTCAATTATGGAGAAACGGCCAGGAAGTACGCTTATATACATCGGTTTCCGGGGCTGTATTACCCGGTGGCGGCTATATTGAATTTTGGGGAGAAAAAAATGATGGTAAACCCGATAAAGTTTTATACCGCAACCCCGATTTTCAACTGGCCGATAAATACAGCCTGGTTTACGATACGGCATCCTATTTTTTAACCGTTAATACTGCTGGGAATAACCTGCGCTTTACGGATGAAGTAAATGGAACTCCGGCAAACCCAACACCGGACCCGTTTTATATGAGAAAAATTGTGGTGAATTTTCGCAATAACCTAAACCGTGGATGGGCGCATGATGCAGGTGAATATGTTTACTCCTCTTCGTATGACCAGGGTGAAGGATGGACCAGCCCGAATATTACTTCTGCGGGCTCACTTTCTCAACCCCTCAATAATTTAAATCAATATACTGCCGGGCCACCCAACAGCTTAACGGTTTGGGCTAATATTGCCGGCAATGCCCCCAATATCCGTAGTGTAAGGATTCGGTTAAATGCAAACGTAATTACAGAAATTCCCATTGCAGGCTTTAATTATAATAAAGTTCTCATGCCCGATCTCCCTTTATCGCTTTTGGGCAATAACCCTAATGCAACCCTGTTTGTGCAAAATCTATTTGCTACCACTACCGACAGGATTGTTGTAGGTTCAATGGGGATCACCTATCCATCTACGTTTAATTTTAATGCTTCCAAAAACTTTTATTTTGAATTGCCCGCCGCAGGTGGTGGCAACCATTTACAGATTTCCAATTTCAACTTTGGCGCTGTTCCGCCGGTATTGTATGACCTTACCCTTGGAAAACGATATGTAGGGGATATTACATCAGTTCCGGGTAAAATAAGATTTGCCTTGCCGGCATCTGCAGAACCCCTGAGAAAATTTATCCTGGTAAACGAGGAAGCTAATAATATTTATAATGTTACCCAGGCAACGGCAAGAAATTTTGTGAACTATAATAATATAGATCAGCAGGGCGATTATGCAATAGTTACCAGCAGCGCTTTGTTTAATGACGGAAACGGAAATAATTATGTAGAGCAATACCGGGCCTACCGGGCATCTGCAAATGGTGGTAGTTTTAACGCAAAAATTTATGATATCAATGAAATTACCGACCAGTTTGGATATGGAATAAAAGGCCACCCCGATGGGTTGCGGAACTTTATTTTATACTCGGAGCAGCAATTTCAAATTAAGCCGCAATATATTTTTGTAATTGGCCGTGGAGTTTCTTATTATGATTACCGTTCACAAAACTTAGATAGCGACCCAAGGCTGCCGCTCATGGATATTGTTCCTACTTATGGATGGCCGGCTTCAGATATTTTGCTTACCTGCCCTCCCGGAACCACGGCTCCAGTAGTACCCATTGGCCGACTTGCAGCAATAAATGGTGCCGAAGTAAATGTTTACTTGCAAAAAATGCAGGAATATGAAACCGCACAACGTACAGCATCCTGCAATATTGAAGATAAAGCCTGGATGAAAAATGTACTGCATGTGGTTGGAGGTAAAGACAGCTCCGAAAATGCTTTGTTTGGACAGTATATGTATAACTACGAAACCATTATTGAAGACACATTATTTGGGGGGCATGTGGAAACTTTTACCAAAACCAGCAGCAGTGTAATCCAGGAAGCCAACAGCCAGCGAATTTTAGAGTTGTTCGACCAGGGTTTAAGTTATATCGGTTATTTTGGGCACTCATCGGCCACAACATTTGAGTTTAACTTAAGTAACCCTGAGAATTATCATAACCCCGGGAAATATCCTTTCTTCCACGCTAGCGGCTGTAATGCCGGTAACTATTATACATTTGACCCCTTGCGTTTATCCGGCGCTAATTTTACCTTATCCGAAAAATATGTGTTAACACCGGAAAGGGGAAGTATAGGTTTTTTGGCCGACACCCATTTTGGGGTTCCGCCATTCCTGGATTTTTATAACCGGGCTTTTTACCGTGCTTTTAGCAATAATATGTATGGTAATACCGTAGGGAAGCAGTTAGATCATGTTATCAGCGGATTATATTCTCCCGGCAACGACTTTTTGACCCGGGTGCACCTTGAAGAAATTACCCTGCACGGCGACCCTGCACTTAAAATAAATAATTTTAATAAGCCCGATTTTGTTGTGGAAGATAACCTCGTTAAAACCAAGCCATCTATTATTTCAGTGGCCGATGTGAGCTTTGAGATTGATGTAAAAATGATGAATATCGGCAGGGCAACAGGCGATTCCATTAAGGTAAGTGTAAAAAGAAAATTACCTTCCGGCACTATAGTAAATTTATACGACAGCCTGGTACCGGGTACCCGCTATATTGATTCTTTAAAATTCCCGATTGTAATTTCACCCACTACCGATAAAGGCCTTAACCAGGTGATAGTATCCCTGGATTATACATCAAGGGTTGATGAACTTTGCGAAACCAATAATACCATAACAAAAGATTTTTACATTTTTGAGGATGAACTCAGGCCTTCTTCACCGTACAACTACTCCATCGTTAATCAGCAAAATATCACTTATGTGGCCAATACGGCAAACCCCCTGGGCCAAATGAGAGATTATGTGATGGAAATAGATACAACAGAATTATTTAACTCTGCTTTTAAAAAAACATATAATGCCAGCGGAAGCGGTGGTATTGTAGAGTTTAACCCTTCCAACCTTACTTTTGTGGACAGTACCGTTTATTATTGGAGGGTTGCAACCGTACCTACCGGATCCGGCGATTACATCTGGAACGGATTTTCATTTACCTATCTTCAAAACAGCAGCCCGGGCTTTAACCAGGCGCATTATTATCAAAAATTAAAAAGCGCTTATTCAAACATTTCTTTAAACGATGCCCGTAAGCTGCAGTTTGATTTTAATAATACGGAGTTGAATATTTCCACCGGTAACTATCCGCCCAATGCCGATCCGTTTACTTTTATCACCATGGGGGTGTACCCGGTAAGTGATTGGGGCAATTCATTTAATACTTTGCAATTGGTGGTTTTAGACGGAGTAACAGGTACCGTTATAAAAAATGCCTTGCAAAATGGTACCGGCCTTTACGAAAGCTCCCCGCCGGCACCAAGGTTTAACCAATTTCAATTTCCGTTTAATAGCGCTATTGACCGTAGAAAAGTGGTGCGGTTTATTAATGCAATGCCGGCCAATGCCATCATTATAATGTATAACCTGATTAATAATAATACGGTTACCAATCAATTTGCACCCGTGTGGGCTACAGATGCCACCACATTCGGGTCAACCGATTCTTCATTGTATCATGTGTTGAAAAATTATGGTTTTTCCATGCTGGATCAATTTACTTCCAACAAGCCGTTTATTTTTAAATTTACCAAAAACAGTCCTGCTGCTACCTATCAGCAAATCGGCTTAAGCGCCACACAGGTAATTACGGCTACATTACCGCTTACAATTACCCGGGTAAATGGTTTGATTACTTCGCCGGTATTTGGCCCTGCAAATGAATGGCAATATTTTCATTGGGGCGGTGCGCCCAAAGAATCTCCAACTAAAGATTCAATACGTTATAAGATTATAGGTATTACCAATTCAGGCAATGAAACCGTGCTCATGAACCTCGATAGCAGCAGCAAGCATGTGGATATTTCTTCCATAGATGCCGGTCAATACCCTTATGTGAAATTACAAATGGAACAATACGACAGCTTAAAAGGTACGCCTTATGAATTGGATTACTGGAGGTTAAATTACCTGCCCGTACCGGAAGGCGCTGTAGCTACCAATTTATTTTTCACTATGACCGATAGTGTTACCCAGGGTGAACAGGTTCCTTTTGAAGTGGCGTTTAAAAACATCAGCCCGGTAGCTTTTTCCGATAGTATTAAAGTGGATTTAAAAGTAATTGACGAAGCCAATGGCACGCATCTTATTAATGTGCCAAAACTAAAACCGCTGCAACCCAATGATACGGCCATAATTAGGGCGGTAATTGATACCCGAACGCTTAGCGGCATTAATACCGTTGCCCTTGATGTAAATCCAAACCAGGACCAGCCCGAGCAATTACATTACAATAATGTGTTGTACGCCGATTTATTTGTAAGTGCAGATAAATTTAACCCGTTATTGGATGTAACTTTTGATGCGGTTCATATTCTAAACCGGGATATTGTAGCCAGCAGGCCAAATATTTTAATTAAGTTAAAAGACGAAAGCCGCTTCCTGGCTTTACAGGATACAGCGCTTATAAAAGTTCAGGTAAGGTACCCCGACCAAACACTGCATAACTACAATTTTGGAGATACCATGCAATTTATTCCCGCCGATCTTAGCTCGGGTGAAAATACTGCCAGCATTGAGTTTAGGCCTTATTTCCCGGATGATGGCGAGTATGAATTAATTGTTTCCGGCAAAGATGTAAATGGAAACCAGGCCGGTTATTTAAATTACAGGGTATTGTTTAATGTAATTAACAAACCCATGATTTCAAACCTGCTCAACTATCCCAATCCGTTTACCACTTCTACCGCCTTTGTATTTACCATTACCGGCAGCCAGGTGCCGCAAAATTTGCGTATTCAAATTTTAACCATTACCGGTAAAGTGGTTAAAGAAATTACCAAAGAAGAATTAGGCTCCATTCATGTGGGTAATAATATCACCGATTATAAATGGGATGGTACCGATATGTATGGTCAAAAACTGGCCAACGGGGTATATCTCTACAGGGTAATTACGAATTTAAACGGCAAAAAACTGGATAAGTACAGCGGAACCAACAGTAATGGAGATGTAATCAGCGAAGGGGTAAACAGTACCGATAAGTATTTTAATAAAGGATACGGCAAAATGTATTTGCTGCGTTAATTTTCCTAAATCGAAAAACGAAAAGGCTGCTTCTTTACCGGGCAGCCTTTTTTATTTTTACTTTTGCAAAAAATAAGAATGGCAAAAATTCCAATAAACATTGCCACCGGCAGCCTGCAAAAAGAAGAAATTATTGTGGGGATTGATTTGGGTACCACCAACAGCCTGGTTTCCATAATACATCCCGATAGTAAACAGGCCGTAGCCTTAAAAGAGCATGATGGCAGTTCGCTGGTACCCAGTGTAATTTACTTTGATGATAAGGGAAACGTTACCGTAGGAGAAGCGGCGCTCCGGTATTTAATTTCGGCGCCGCAGCAAACCATTTTTTCGGCTAAGCGGTTAATGGGCAAAAGCTACCATGATGTAAAAGACAAATCTGTTTTTTATGGTTATAAAATTATTGACGATAATTCCGAAAACCTGGTGAAAGTGCAGGTTGCCGGTAAATTTTACTCACCCATAGAACTATCCGCTTTTATTTTAAAAGAATTAAAGCAAAGGGCCGAACATATTTTAAAAACACCCGTTACCAGGGCCGTTATTACGGTGCCCGCCTATTTTAACGATGCCCAGCGAAACGGCACCAGGGATGCCGGTAAACTTGCAGGGCTTGATGTGTTGAGAATTATAAATGAACCAACAGCAGCAAGCCTGGCTTATGGAATTGGGTTAAAAACTAATGAAGACAAAACCATTGCCGTATATGATTTAGGCGGCGGCACTTTTGATGTATCCATACTAAGCATTACCGATGCGGTATTTGATGTGTTAAGTACCAACGGCAACACCTACCTGGGCGGGGATGATATGGATAATGCCATTGTACAGTATTGGCTGCAAAAAAATCAGCTTAATGCCGATCAGGAGCCGGGTAAATCCTACCGAAAATCGTTACGGATAAAGGCAGAAGAGGCAAAAAAACATTTATCGCAGAATGAACAATTTACTGCTAATGACCCAAATCTTGATTTATTGATTACCCAAAAAGAGTTTAATGCCTTAATTCAACCTTTGGTGGATGAAACCATTACCTGTTGCCAGAATGCATTGAAAGATGCCGGGTTAACCGCAAAAGATATTGATGCTGTGGTAATGGTAGGCGGAAGTACCCGGGTGCCCTTAGTGAAGAATTCCGTTAGTGAATTTTTTGGCAAGCCGGTGAACGATAGTTTGAACCCCGATGAAGTGGTATCCTTAGGTGCAGCCATACAGGCCGATGTTCTTGCCGGAAACAACAAGGATATTTTATTACTGGATATCACGCCACTTAGCCTTGGTATTGAAACGGCAGGTGGGCTGATGGATGTATTAATTCCCCGAAACTCAAAAATACCATCCAAAGCGGCAAGGCAATACACTACACAGGTTGATGGCCAAAGCAGTATGCGCATCAGTGTTTACCAGGGGGAACGGGACCTGGTGAACGACAATCGTAAACTTGCAGAGTTTAATTTAAAAGGTATCCCTGCAATGCCGGCAGGCCTTGCTAAAATTGAAATTTCTTTTACCATAAATGCCGATGGCATTTTAAATGTAACCGCTAAAGAATTGCGCAGCCAGGTAGAACAGTCCATTGAAATAAAACCCCAATATGGCATTACGGATGCCGAAGTGGAAAAAATGCTCCTCGATTCCATCACCCATGCCCAAGAAGACATTGCCAACCGGGCTCTTGCAGAAGCCAAAACGGAAGGGGAACAACTTTTGAAAACCACGGAGCGGTTTTTGCAAAAAAATGTAAGCCAGCTTACGGCCCTTGAATTAAAAAATACGGCAGAAGCTATGCAGGCGCTTCAATTATCTCTTTCTTTAAACGATAAAAACCTGGTGCATACCAAAATTGAGGAGTTGAATAATATTAGTAAGCCCTATGCAGAGCGCATTATGGACAATGCCCTATCTTCGGCAATGAAAGGAAAATCAATTGCCTAAATTCACTGCATGAATTTAACTACCGAAAGGTTTACCAATAATTTTGATTTTTTACGGGTAATGGCGGCTTTGCTCATTGCCTTTTCACATTCCTATGCTTTGCTAAACCAATACCCGGTTGAGCCTTTTATGTTGCTCACAAACCACAAGTACGATGGTTCCTTTATTGCCCTGGGGATCTTTTTTAGTATTAGCGGTTTCCTGATCACCAAAAGTGCTGTTCATTCCACCTCATTATTGCATTATGCCTGGAAACGGTTTTTGAGGATACAGCCTTTATTAATTGTTGTAACGTTATTATCCATTTTCCTCATTGGGCCTTTGTTTACCGGCCTGGATATGCGGAGTTATTTTTCCAGCCCTGAAACTTATACGTATTTGCGGAATAGTTTTCCGGCTACCGGTATTCAATTTGGTTTGCCCGGCGTATTTGAACACAACCTGAAAGAAAACGGTATTAACGGATCTTTATGGACACTCATTGTAGAAGAAAGGTTGTATATTTTTACAGCATTGATTTTTTTCTTACAGCACAAATACAAAAAACCCTATATTCTCTTAATTGTATTTTACAACCTGCTGTACATTTGGAATCAAAAAATAGGGCAATTTTCTTCATCCAATTTATTAAACGGTCAGTCGGCTTATTATGCCTTAATGTTTCTCAATGCCGGGCTGTTTTACCTGTCCGGTTATGATTTTAAACAAAAGCCTTCGGTCTTTTACATTTTACTGATCGGCCTGCTTCTTGCGGTTTCCCTTATTTTTCCGGCGATGGACTATTTTCAACTTATTTTTTTTCCGCTACTGGTTATTGTATTTGCCTACCTTAGGATGCCCACCAATAAAGCCGGTAAATGGGGCGATTTTACCTATGGCATTTATATCTTTTCGTTTCCGGTGCAGCAAATGCTTATTGCTTTTGCAAAAGGTAGCTTAAAACCATTGCAGCTTTTTGCCTATACCGTTGCTATTTGCCTTCCCCTGGCCATATTAAGCTGGCATATATTGGAGAAAAAAATGCTGAAACTAAAAGATCGTATAAAATAATCCTATCCCTTGAGAGCTGTTTTTTGATTGTCGTAGTTTTTCATGGATTCCGTTAAAACGAGCAACAATAAACCTAATTCCCCCACCTGCATGTATGGGCCAAAGGTTAAGGGAAAATTATGGAACAATAAAAAGCAAAAAACAAGAAGCCCTAATTGCCATTTATAAAGGTTTGCATTAAGCAATAAAAGAAGCAGGGGAAATAGCCATTGAATTCCATTGTATCCCGCTCTCAACGAGGGTGAGAAAATTTCTGCTAAAATATAAAGGGCAAATGCAAGCAGAAATACCTGGTAGGTTGCCGGCTTAGCGTTTTTATGAACCTTCTTAAAGAAATACAAAAGGATTAGAACGAGAAATAAAAAAGAGCTATAAAGCGCCAACAGGCTGGGTTTTAATCCCGGTAAATGGAAAAAATTTCCGGCAGCGCTAATCACATATACATTAAACCCTTTTACATTTCCCAAATTTTCCATGCCTTCTATCACTTTGGGGTATTCAAAATTAAAAGGGGTAAGCTGCAACGGTATTTTATCAAAATACATTTGCTTGTATTTTCCCATGGCTTCAAAGTATTGCCACCAGTATTTTTGAAAGGGTAGAACCAACAGGCCTATGCCCGATGCAAGTCCAAGTGCCCATCCTTTTATCCATTTCCATTCTTTTTGGATTAAAAAAGGCAGGAGTATAATGCCGGCAAAGGGCCGGAAGAAAAGGAATAAACCCCCTAAGATGCCGCTAATAAGTGTTGCATATTTTGTTTTTTTTTGAAAGGTAAAATACAGTAGCGAAAAATAAAAGCAATAGCCCAAATACATTTGCCCACGTTCCAGCTCTGCAAGAAAAAAATCAGAACAGAGCAAGCCTATTGTAACCAAGGCCACCGGGTAAACGTTTTTTAATTTAGCGGATTTAAGCAACAGTAAAATTGTTCCAATGGCAAAACCAATTTCTAAAATGGCCCACAGCCACCGTATCGTTTTATACGGTAATTGATACATGGGGTACAAAACCGTCATAACCGCAGGGGTTACTACATTGCCATTCGCCAGTTCCCCTTGTTTATTACCGGGTGAAAGAAATCGTTCATTATCCCCGGGTTTCCAAAAATAGAAATAAGGGGATTGGTCGGTTCCAAGAAGGCGGGTACTGGTGACCCGGGTTCTTAAATCACAGCCGCCATAAATTTTTACATCAGTATATGCTTTATACAGTGTAAAGGCTACCCACATCAAGAGGATTGCAAAAATCACTTTCTTTGCGAGGTTATTTTTTGGCCCTATCAGCATTGGGTTACCCATTGTATTCTTCACCCGTATTAATTTCCCAAATAGCAGCTTTATTAATATTGCCGGTTTTAATTTGCCTTACGGCCTCCATAGCCGTAAGCATGGAGTGATCGGTGTTATTATAACGGTGCATTCCATTTCGTCCAATTAAAAACAAATGGGTAAAGCCGTCTAAATATTGCCTTACTTCTTCAATTTTATCATAAGTGCCAAAATAGGCCGGGTAGGCTTTTTCCATTCGTATTACTGTATGGTCCATAATATCTTCCTGGTCTGCAAGCCGGGTTTGCTGCAATTCCTTAATGGCAATATCTAAAATTTCCCGGTTACTTAAACTCCAAAATCGGTCATTTACACTACAAAAATATTCCAGGCCCAGCCAAATGGTATCGGCATCTTTTACCATTGCCGGGCTCCAGTTATTAAATATTTGCAGGCGGCCCACTTTCACATCTTTATCCTGTATATAGATCCAGTTATCTTTTATAAAACCGGGTTTAAGTTTTTTCACTAAAACACCTACGGTAATAAAATCCCGGTATTGCAGGCCATCGGCTATTTGGGCAATTTGTTGCGGAACAATTGCGCCGGGTAACGCAGCAACCAGTTCCTTTACCGGCATGGTGGAAATAAAATAATCGGCCCGGTAGGTTTTGGTTATTCCATCGGGCGTGATAGTGGTTGCTGAAATCAATTGATTATTGGAAACCTCCAGCCGGGTTACCGGTTCATTAAAAAAGATTTCACCGCCTTTTTCAATAATTTTTTGGGCCACAATCTGCCACATTTGCCCCGGGCCGTATTTGGGGTAAAGAAATTTTTCTATAAGTGAAGTTTGAACTTTTTTTTGATCTTGATTTGGGTTAAAAATATGGCGCAACACTTCTTTGATGGATAGCCCTTTAATGCGCTGGTGGCCCCATTCAGCCGGGATGTTGTTGCAGGATACCCCCCAAACT
>JAFDZZ010000152.1 GCA_018266715.1 Bacteroidota bacterium | reverse complement strand
CCTTGTGTCAAGGTCTATCAACTCTTGATATACACCCTTTAAAATATCTTCGTCCACATTATTGAAGTCATAAGAAGATATTTCTTGTGCAATTAAACGGAAAACTTTTTTTAGACCTCTAAAATTTCTGTCACTCCCAATCCAATGAAAAAAGTCATTGTCAACAAAATTTTGAATGTTGTACTTGTGAAATATACTGCCGTTTAAAATCCCTTTTAGTTCGTCTTCATCAATATAGTCGTCATTGCTTACTACTGCGTAAGCTAACATTTTAGAAAACACACTGAGATATGTGTGAATTAGAAAATTGTTTTCGGTGGCATCAAATGAGCCATAAGCAATAGAAAGGAATTTTTTCCATTGCTCATATGAAACCTGGACTTCGCCATATTTTTTTACATCACTAAAGTGTTTGGTTAGTTCAAGGAATGATTCTATAAATACGTTGCTTTGATAACCAAACGATTCTTCAATTCGCTTTAATGTTGCTCGTTGTTTTTGTTCCTTAAATAAAAAGCGGTCAATCCAGTAATAAAAATCCTCTGTATTATTTTCGTTCAGAACAAATGAAGCACTGGCAACTTCGTTTAATTTTAATTCATCTTCCTTTAAAGATTCTAAGCTGTCAAGTTGGGAAACATCAGGAGCAAATACTTTCCATGTAATGCAGTCGGAAACAATTAAAGTGAAGTTATACCCTTCGCCTGATTTGTATTGACCTAAAAGGTAACCAGCCAATTGCTTTTTAGCATGTTTAAGTGAAACTTTGAGGTCATTCTCAAACTCAATTATGATTTTATTATAAAGGGTGTCAGCACTTCCTTTGTGAAGTTTGTCTTTTCGAGGAATATTAAGAACTGTTGCTTCAGAACCGCTTGAGATTTTATCAATTATTCGTTCGATTTCTTTTTCACCTGAGTAAAGCCGATTTAGCAGGTCTTTAAATGCTTCTTTTTTGGTCAGCTCCTTATTGGCTGCTTTAACTTTGTTTCGGTAATTATTTATTAGTTCGGTTCTTTGTTTCGTCATTGAGAAGTGTCTTGCTTAGTTAGGGTCAAATATAAACTTAATTACTGGTCGAATTGATGTCGTAGCTGGTTAGTAGGGTGCTGAAATAGGGTTGCATGCAACACATAAATATACGATACACTCTAAATTTTTACAACTCATATTATCCTTGATTATCAAAATTTTAGTAATTGTAATTTTATGCTGTTATTGCATAAATTCAAATTCAACGGACGCTAAATAATTACCTTAAAATGCAACGGATAATTTTAGCCTCAAAGCAATTATTAAAATTGGAGCGTACAGCAGTTTTGCAAATAAATAAAAACCTGCCGCCGGGGTTAATCCTAAATTTATGTTGGCGTATTGGGTTTTAACTTAACCAGGCTAACTTAACTGCAAAGTATTCGTATTACCAAATTAATGCGCTGGCCCCTAAAATGGCCGCATCGGCTTCTCTCAGTTCACTAAAAATTAGTTTTACTTTATTTTGAAATATGGGAAGCAGGTTGGCTTCCATAGCTTTCCTTGTAGGTTTCATCAGCAGGTCGCCGGCCTTGGTTAAGCCGCCAAATAATACAATTTTTTCAGGTGATGAAAACATCACAAAATTGGCCAGGGATTCGCCTAAAATTTCGCCGGTAAATTCAAATATTTCGTTGGCAATATTATCGCCTCGTATGGCACATTCGTAAACCGTTTTACTGGTAAGTTCATTAATACTAAAATCCCTGAGCAGGCTGTCTTCCTCGGGGTATTTTTGCAGCATCTCCAAAGCAGTATCTCTTACACCGGTTGCAGATGCATAGGTTTCCAGGCTTCCCCTCATACCGGTACTTTTATGCAAGCGGCCACCCGGCCTTATAATAGTGTGGCCCAGTTCACCGGCAAAACCATCGTGGCCTACCACCATCTTACCATCAATCACAATGCCGCTGCCAACGCCGGTTCCCAGGGTAATGGTAATAAAATGCTTGCAATCTTTTGCACAGCCAAAAAGCATTTCGCCCATGGCCGCAGCATTTGCGTCATTGGTAAGCTTTGTAGGCAGGCCAATTTTTTCCTGCATCAGCCTTGCAATGTGAATAATACCTTTCCATTTTAAATTAGGGGCATACTCTATAGTACCCGTATAAATATTACCATTGGGCGCCCCCATACCAATGCCCAAAAATGCATCCACGCCCCCGGCACGGTTTATCATGGGCATGAGTAATTGATGTACGGCATCTATAAAATCTTCCACCTGGTCGTATGCATTTGTCATTAACCGGTCCTGCTCAATAATATCCCCGTTACGGTTTACAATGCCAAACTTAGTGTTGGTGCCTCCTATATCTATACCTACTGCAAATTTTTTCTCCAAGATGATGTTATTTTTATCAATGAGATGATTTCGTATTTCCTTCGCTTAGCTTATCCAGGTCAATACCTTGATTTTTCAATTCCAGTTTTGCTTTTACGGCATAGTAAGCAAGGTAAACAAAACAGGCTATACCTACAAAATACGACAGGCTAATGCCTAATTTATGCGGATCGGATAACCAGCCCTGCAATAAACTGATAAAGCCACCGCCGCAAATCATAAAAATTAAAAAGTTGGAGCCTTCGCCGGTTTGCTTACCCAGGCCGGATATGGCAAGGGTAAAAATACAAGGCCATAATGTTGAGCAAAACAAGCCTACGCTGCAAAATGCGTAAACACTGATATTGTGGTCAGGAGAAAAAATCCCAATTAACAAGGCTGCAATACCAAATAAACTGAATACGAGCAATTGCCTTGCCGGGTTACCTTTACTTATGAGGTTGGCAATAATAAGCGCAATAATCACAAAAGCGTAAACATAAAAAGGAGTGAGGTCGTGCCTGGCAATGGAATTTACCAATAAGAAAACCCCAAAAGCAATATAGGGCATTAAGAACTGCATTATTTTTTTAACCCCTGAGTTTAATCCAAAAGCATCCACAGATGCGGTCCACCGGCCAATCATTAAGCTCGCCCAAAACAAAGAGATATAGGGCGCTGCGCCGCTGGTGGGTGTGCCTAATTTTTCTTTCATAAACTCGGCTAAGTTTGCCGCCGTGCTCACTTCTACGCCTACATATACAAAAATGGCAATCATACCCAGTACCAATTGAGGGTATTTAAATGGAGAGCCCCGGTCCACAATTACGGTTTCGTTGGGATGATCATTTTCATCATCATGTACGGTTGGTAATTTATTGGGTACTTTAGAAAAATAAAAAATAGCTGCTACCAATAAAAAAGCCGCTCCCAAAATTAGGTAGGGCGTTTTAACGGTGGATAAAGAGCCCACTGCAACTGCAGTTACGGTACCAAAAATGGCTAGGTTCACAATTAAAGGGCCAATAGTGGTACCAAAATTATTAACCCCACCCGCCATACTAAGGCGTTGCGAACCGGTTTTTAAACTGCCCATATTGATGGCCAGTGGGTTTGCAGCCGTTTGCTGTAACGAAAAACCAAGGCCGATAATAAACAATCCGGAAATAAACAACCCAAAAGATTCATTGTTTGCGGCCGGAATAAATAGCAAGGTACCCAGGGCCGATACAATTAATCCCACACTTATGCCATTCTTATACCCAATACGGTTCAAAAGGTCTTGCCCGATTATTTTGCTGATGATTAAATATAAAATGGAGCCAACCGAATAGGCCACATAAAACGCAAATGATACCATTTGTGCCTGCACTTGCGATAAATGAAGTTTTTCTTTGAAAACGGGAATGAGTACGTCGTTACTCGCTGCTACAAAGCCCCAGAAAAAAAACACGCTGATTAAAACACCAAATTGTCCCCAATTGGTTTTTATATTGGTATCAATGGTTTGACTCATTTTAAATTGTTTAAGGTGATTAGAAGCCTGAAAATATAAAATTAATGACAAACAAAAAAAATTAACCCTCATCATACTTTTTAAAAGAAATGATCCCTAATTTGTAGATGAATTCAATACAGCAATGGAAATTTTACATATCAGTGCAGAATGTTATCCCATGGCCAAGGTAGGGGGCCTGGCCGACGTGGTAGGCTCTTTACCAAAGTACCAGCAAAACCTTGGGCATATTGCCAAAGTAGTGGTACCCATGTACCGCACAAAATTTTTGTATGACAATGATTGGGAAGTGGTGCATAAAGGCTCCATAAAAATGGGCGCCTACAGCAATGAATTCACCATTATCAAGGAAAAACTCAATAAAACCGGTTTTGATCTTTACTGTGTAGATATCAATGGCCTGCTGGACAGGGAAAAAGTTTATGGCTATGAAGACGATACCGAACGGTTCACGGCATTTCAAATTGCCGTATTGGAATGGCTCAACCAATGGAACCATAAGCCCGATATAGTGCATGTGCATGATTATCATGCCGGGCTCATTCCTTTTATGATGCGAAATTGCTTCCAGTTTGCTTCTTTGTCTTCTATTCCCACAGTACTTACCATTCATAATGCACAATACCAGGGATGGATGAGCTGGGATAAAGGCAATTATTTCCCCGCATGGGATACCTGGAAATGGGGCCTGCTGGACTGGGGAAATACCATAAACCCATTGGCCTGTGCCATTAAAACTGCCGACAAAGTAAATACCGTAAGCCCGGGTTATATGGAAGAACTGATGCATAATGCCAACGGGCTGGAAGCATTGTTTCGGCAGGAATGGGCAAAATGCAGCGGCATCATTAACGGTATTGATTATATGGTGTGGAACCCCGAAACCGACTCCTACATCATGGATAATTTTTCCATAAAAGATTTTAAGGCGGGCAAACAACTCAATAAGAAAAAATTATGCGATGATTTTGATATGGACATCAATTTGCCCTTATTTATTTTTATTGGCCGGTTGGTGGGCGAAAAATCAGCCGACCTGCTGGCTCCGGCCATAAGCAGGGCTTTTGAAGAACATGGAAAAATTTTGAACATTTTAATTTTAGGCAGTGGTGAACCTTCCGTAGAGCATGCTTTATACAGCCTCAATAACAAATGGGTGGGCTATTACAATACTCAAATATCCTATAATGAAAAATTGAGCCATCAAATGTATGCCGGCGCCGATTTTTTACTAATGCCCAGCAGGGTAGAGCCCTGTGGCCTCAACCAACTTTATGCCATGCGCTATGGCACCATGCCCCTGGTGCGAAAAACCGGCGGGCTAAAAGATACCGTACCCGATTTTGGGGACGAAGGCGGATATGGCATTACCTTTATCCAGGCATCGGTAGAAGATATTACCCATGCCATGCAAAGGGCAATTACACTTTATAACAATCAAAAGCAACTCAACAAACTGAGGGAAACCATGATGAACGTGAACAACAGTTGGGAGCAAAGCGCATCTAAATATATTGACCTCTATTCATCCATACTATAAATTATTTTTATGATAGGCAATAAAGTTGTGGCAGTAATATTGGGCGGCGGCGCCGGAACAAGACTGTACCCACTTACGGTTTCCCGTAGCAAGCCGGCTGTACCCATTGCCGGAAAATACAGGCTGGTAGATATCCCAATCAGCAATTGTATCAACAGCAACATCAACCGAATGTTTGTACTTACCCAATACAATTCGGCATCGTTAAATAAGCACATCAAAAACACCTACCAGTTCAGCGGTTTCAGCAGCGGCTTTGTAGATATTTTGGCTGCCGAGCAAACCCCCGAAAGCAGGGAATGGTTCCAGGGTACCGCCGATGCCGTTCGGCAAAGTTTAAAACACATCCGCAATACCGAATTTGATTATGTGCTTATATTAAGCGGCGACCAGCTTTACCAGATGGATTTTGCAGATATTATTGACAACCACATCAACCAAAAAGCCGAACTCACCATTGCCACCATTCCCGTTGGCGAAAGAGAAGCGCCGGAGTTTGGTATTTTAAAAACCAATGAGCAAAATATCATCACTTCTTTTATTGAAAAACCGGCTAAAGAACTTTTGCCGCAATGGGTAAGTAATACCGGGCCCGAAATGCAATCACAGGGAAGAAACTACCTGGCTTCAATGGGTATTTATGTATTTAACCGCAGCCTGCTGTTTGACGAGTTGCAAAATGAATATAAAGATGCAAAAGATTTTGGCAAAGAAATTATACCGCAGTCGATTCACAAACATAAAGTGATTAGTTACCAATACGATGGTTACTGGACGGATATTGGAAATATTTATTCTTTTTTTGAAGCCAACCTGGCGCTCACACAGGATATACCGCCTTTTAATTTATTTGACAACAACAAAATGGTGTATAGCCGTGCCCGCATGCTGCCGCCGGCAAAAATCAGCGGAAGTACGTT
>JAFDZZ010000151.1:4286-10356 GCA_018266715.1 Bacteroidota bacterium | reverse complement strand
GAAGAAGTGGTGAAAAACTTCCTGGCCGGGTAATCTTTTAGCTTATAGCGTCTTCATTGGTTTCGGCAATAAAATTCAGCAGTTTATCCCGGCCTGTTTTTTTTAAAGAACTGGTAATAAAATGCCGTGGTAAAAATTGCATTTGCCCTTTTAAAGCTTCCATAAAATCTTTTACATTTTTGCTTACGGTGCGCTGGTTTTCTTTATCGCTTTTGGTAAAAACCAGGCTAAAAGGCAATTGCCACAAATAAAGTTTGTCAACAAATTCCAAATCAATTTTTTGGGGCCTGTGGCGGCTATCAATTAATACAAATACCTGCGCAAGGTTTTCTCTATTGCGAAGGTAGTTTTCAATCATTTGTTCCCAACGCCTGCGGCTGGATAGGCTGGTTTTTGCAAATCCATATCCCGGCAAATCCACCAAAAACCAGCGATCGGCAATTTGGTTTTGGCTGCTATCGTTTGCAGACTTTATACTTTCAATTAAAAAATGATTGATGAGTTGCGTTTTACCCGGGCTTGCAGAGGTTTTGGCAAGCCTGGCATTATTGCTTAAGGTATTGATAAGCGACGACTTGCCCACATTACTCCGGCCAATAAATGCATACTCCGGCTTATCGGGTTTTGGGCAGTTTTCTACCGATGGGCTGCTGATGAGATACGTGGCTTTTTGAATATGCATAAACGAAAAATTACTGCAAATTTAACTTTTAAAAAACTGTAACAACGTGTTTATAATATCTTAGGGCAATATCAAACCATTATCTTTGTACGGTTTATGATGAAATTTGCCCATGATACCGTTGTTCCATTTGCCGGCTCTGAGCGAAGCAAAAAAGAGCAAGTAGAAGAAATGTTTGATGATATTGCAGGCCGATACGATTTTTTAAACCGGTTTTTAAGTGTAGGAACTGATATGGGCTGGCGAAAAAAAGCGCTTCGTCAATTAAGCCACCGGCCCTTAAACCATATGCTGGATGTGGCCACCGGAACCGGTGATATGGCCATTATGGCATCCCGTTTGCTAAAGCCGGGTAAAATAACCGGTATTGATATTAGCGATGGCATGTTAGCAATTGGAAAAGATAAAATCAACCAATTAGGCCTGGGCGGCTCTATAGAATTGTTAAAGGGCGATAGCGAAACAATAAATTTTAATGATAATACGTTTGACGCTGTAACCGTAGCTTTTGGAGTAAGAAATTTCCAAAACCTGGAGAAAGGATTGTCGGAAATATTTAGGGTACTTAAACCCGGCGGACGATTAGTGGTTTTGGAATTTAGTAAACCCCAAAGCAGGTTGATGAAAGCGCTCTATAATTTTTATATGCAAACCATGGCCCCGGCTATTTGCAGTATTTTTTCTAAAAACCCACATGCATACCGCTATTTGAATAAATCTATACAACAATTTCCGGAAGGAAAAAACTTTGTAAACATTTTAAATGGCCTTGGTTATTGTAACACGGCCAATAAACCTTTGACCTTAGGAATATGCAGCATTTATTGCGGAGAAAAATAGCAGTAGGTTTTTTTGTGATGAGTTGTGCTTTTGCGCCACAATTTTCCCATGCCCAGGAAACGGAAATTAATTTGCCGGACCATGATTACCGTGCCGTACGGTTTGGGATTAATGTTGGCGCTAACCGGTCGCATTATAACTTTGGGCACCACCCGCTTTTTTTAAACCAGGATAGCATTAATGTAATAGAAAGCCTCAACAGTACCGGTATTAACCTTGCCTGGCTGGTTAATTTTAATCTAAACAACCATTTTGATATTCGTACTTACCCACTAAGCCTGGTATTTACCGAAAAAGCTTTTCAATACCATCTTAAACATCCCAATACCGTTGAAGGAGAAGACAGCCTGATGACTAAAAAGGTACAGGGCATTACCCTGGCATTTCCTATACAACTCAAATTCAGCAGCGACAGAATTGCTAATTTTAAAGTGTATATGATGGGGGGATTAAAAGTGGAGTACGATATGGCGGCCAATGCCGGAGCTAAAAATGCTGAATCGCTTTTTAAGTTAAAACGTTTTGATTACGGGGTGGAAGCCGGTATAGGCTTTCATATTTACTTTCCGGTATTTGTATTAACACCCGAACTTAAAGTAGGCTGGGGCTTAAACAATGTGCACAGCCGTGACCCGGCGCTTAAATTTTCCAACACTATTGATAAAATAAATGCCCGTACCATTTCTCTTTCGCTTACGGTAGAATAGTTTTTAGTAATCGTAATTCCGTTTCCAAAAGTTTAACCTAATACCGGCTGATACCATAGGGTTGTTGGAGTCAATTCCATTGCCTTTATATTTTCTTAGCAATAAAGATAAATCCACAAAAAGATTTTCCCGGGCTTCATAGCTTACCGATACATAGGCATTGAGGCATTTTACTTTTTCTCCACCGCCAATGGAAAAATCGGTACCACTGCGGGTTACATAGGGCTTAAAAATATTACCCCCATAGTTGCTGCCCAGGCTATCCAGCCCTTTGTAATAATAAATGGCCCTTGCATAGAGCATCCATTTAGGTGCCGGTTGAAAGCGCACAATACCAATAAACTCCTGGAAGTTTGCACCCAGCGGATGGGCCAGCGGCTGGTTGTAATGGGTATAATTGGCCACACTGTCGGAGTGGGAATATACAAACGGCCTTACCCGGTTGGTTTCAAATTGCACATCCAGGTTTTTAACATTAAAGGCATCTATGTACTTCATGCCCAGTTGAAATCCAAATTTGTTTACCCAGTTTTTTGGATCGTTTTTAATATCTTTTAATCGAAATTCATCCATAATCATTTGCCCGTAAAATTGCAACCGGTGGGCCACATTGGCTTTAAAATCAATACCGGCCAAAGCATTATCGGGGCTGCCCACGGTGCCTTCAATATGCCTTAAGAAAATAATAGGGTTGAGGTATTGAAAATCAAAACGGTTTTTTCTGCCAAAAACCACTCCTTCAAAAAGGCCTATGTTGAGCCAGTGGTTTACATTCATGCTTAGGTGGTGCATGGCGGCATATTTACGGTCCAGCAACTCATCGCCATGTTTTACAAACTGTGGCATGAGCTCCATAAATAAATTCTGATAATTAAATTTCCAGATGCGGGTGTTGATTTTTACAAAAAGATAGCTGTTGCGAAAATCGCTTAAGAATAAACTCCGGTAACCGTTTCCAATAAAATTTTTATCGTAACCCGCCTGGAAGTTGATGAATTTAGCAGCGCTAAAAGTAAAGTATCCACGTCCGTCAAAATAATCAAAACCTTTGGAAGTTTTGTAGGGTTTGTAAAAGCCTACGCCGGGTACGGCCCGGTACTCTTGTTCAAATTGCCTGAAGTTGGCGGGCCCACGTTCCTGGTTATCTGTAATCATGGCGGCAAAGCCCACTTTTTTTGCAATCAATCCCCTTATGGTTACGCCTCTTGAGTTTAGAAAAACCAGGTTGCTGGTATCCCGCTCTTTGGCAAGGGTAACGTTTAGCATGGGGTTAATGGCTAAAAAAAAGTCGGGTTTATTTACTTCAAAAAAATTAGCCTTGGTTTTATAAAACGATTTTAAAAAGGTTTTTTTACTTGCAAAATTTTCTTTTGGAGTGGTTACCCATTCGGCGCTGTTCATCAACAAGCTTTGTAAATTATACTCGTCAATAGCTGTAAGGTTTAGGTCGGTCCATTCTTTCAACTTATCCTGGTTGGTTACTGGATCCCGGTAGCCCATCCTTGCGCTGTCTAAAAATTCAGCTTCCTGCACTACAAATTTCCGGTTAAAGGGTTTGAGTGTTGAAAAATTGAGGTCGGTGTTTTTTTGTTGTTTTATTTCCAGCCGTTCAATAAAAACATTTTCTTTTGCATCCTGCGGAAGATAAGTAGATTGGGCTGTGGCAGCAACGGGAAAAATAAATACAGCGAGTTTGAGTAAGCTTTTAATAATTTGCATCTTTCAGGATTGGTTAATTTTACAACGAATACTAAATTCAAGTTATGCAAAAATACCTTATTAAGGATATATCCATAGTGAATGAAGGAAAAATTGAGCAAAAAGATATCCTGGTTGCAAATAAACGCATCGAGAAAATTGACCCCAATATTTCCGTAAAAGAAAAAGTGATTGAAATTAATGGCCGGGGCAAACATTTATTGCCGGGGGCAATAGATGACCAGGTGCATTTTAGGGAACCCGGGCTTACCCATAAAGCTACCCTACGAAGCGAAAGCAGCGCTGCGGTGGCCGGTGGCATTACCAGTTTTATGGAAATGCCCAATACCATTCCCAATGCATTAACCTTAAGTTTGCTGGAAGATAAATATGCCATAGCCAAAGCCACATCGGTGGCCAACTACTCTTTTTTTATGGGTGTGAGTAACCATAATGCGGATGATGCATTGCAGGTAAACAAACTTAAGAATGATATTTGCGGTGTAAAAATTTTTATGGGCAGCAGCACCGGAGATATGCTGGTGGACAATCATAATACCCTCAACAAAATTTTTTCGGAATGTGAAATTCTTATTGCCACACATTGCGAAGATGAGCGCATCATCAGGCAGAATTACCAGGCTTTAAAAGCTCAAAAAGCAGAATTAGAACCATCCGATCACCCGGTAATACGAAATGAAGAAGCCTGTTTTGAATCTTCTTTAATTGCCATACAGTTTGCCCAAAAGCACAACAGCCGCCTGCATATATTGCACATCAGCACCGAAAAAGAATTACAGTTGTTTGGCAATATGATGCCGCTTACAGAAAAACGCATTACTGCCGAAGTATGCGTACACCATTTGCATTTTACGGCCAATGACTATGAACGCCTGGGTTATAAAATTAAATGCAACCCGGCTATTAAAGCGCCTCACAATAAAGAAGCATTATGGAAAGCATTGCTGGATGACAGGCTGGATGTAATTGCCACCGACCATGCACCCCATTTGTTAAGTGAAAAGGAACCGCCCTATGAAAAAGCTCATGCCGGCCTGCCCCTGGTACAGCATGCACTGCCTTTAATGCTTTACTATTATAAACTGGGTAAAATAAGCCTGGAAGATATTGTGCGTAAAATGAGCCATGCGGTTGCTGAGTGTTTTCAAATTAAAGAAAGGGGCTATATACGGGAAGGTTATATGGCCGACCTGGTAGTGATAGATTTAAACAAACCATTTACCGTAACGCCTCAAAATATATTATATAAATGCGGCTGGAGCCCGTTTGAAAATTTTCAATTTCCGGCATGCATTGAAAAAACTTTTGTAAACGGTAACCTGGTTTATGAAAATGGCGCAGTAAACGACTCTTATACCGGCGAAAGGCTTTGCTTTAACCGATAAACCTATCGTATGGAACTGGATAAAACCACTTTTTTCGACCTTTCTGTTTTTAATGCCGAAGATGAGTTTTCTGTTTTTGGAAAACTTGATGCAACTCAAACCAGCAGTGGGCGGGATGAATTTCGCCGGATAATGTTAACCCCTCTAAAAACAAAAGAGGAAATAGAGGCTGTGCAACAGGTTTTGAAACATATTGCTGAAAAAGAAAACGGGTGGACAAACCTGATCAGCAATGGAACCATAATGGTTGTGGAACGGTTTTATCATGCCACTTTAGATGAAATACCGGCTTATCCTTCGGCAGTTTCGGCGGCAATGTATAAGCTTTTTTCGGGGCAGGATTATTCTTTGGTGAAATACTCGGCTAAGCATTGTTTTGATTTTATAAAAGGAATGGGGCAGTTGAATCACTTGCTTTTTGTGCGGGATGCTGAAACGCCTTTGCAAAAATTATTAAGCAGTTGCCAAAGTATTTTGCAGCATATGGATGAATATATGGGCGGCTATAACGCTGCAGAAGAAATGCCTAAAACGGCCTTGTTGCGTTTTGCCCATTTTATACGCTACCGTTTTAAAAACCAAATGCAGGCCTTATTGCAAATGCATGCCAGCATAGACGCCTGGCATGGAATGGCGCTGGCCGTAAAAAAATATCAACTGGTTTTTCCGGAGCTGGTAGATTCGGCAACGCCGGTAATTGAAGCCCGTGGTTTATATCATATTTTATTGGAGCGGCC
>JAFDZZ010000151.1:0-4076 GCA_018266715.1 Bacteroidota bacterium | reverse complement strand
TTTTTATAACGAAGTGCAAAGGGTTAAAGCCATGCTGCAAAAAGTGAATGACGGTAAAAAATGGCTTATTTTAATTGACGAATTGTTTAAAGGCACCAATGTGGATGATGCCATGAAATGCAGCGCTACTGTAATAGAAGGGCTGCTGAAAGTAAAAGGTTCCTTGTTTATTCTCTCCACGCATCTTTACGAAATAGGGCAGCAACTGGGCAAATACCCTAACATTAGTTTTAACTATTTTGAAACGGGTATTGAAAACGGGCAATTGCAATTTAATTATACCTTAAAACCCGGTATAAGCAACGACAGGTTGGGCTACTTAATATTAAAAAATGAAGGCGTTGTAAAAATGCTGGAAGATTTGTAATCGTTTCCTGCAATTCTTAAGCAAACTTGATTTTTGGGTAAGGCTATTATTCAAACAACTCGTTTTGCCTGCCTTTGGGGTTGGGCTTTTTGCCTAAATGCTTATAGGCTTTTTCGGTAACTTCTCTTCCTCTTGCGGTGCGTACAATAAAACCTTCCTGTATTAAAAAAGGCTCGTACACTTCTTCCAGCGTACCGGTTTCTTCGCCTACGGCAGTAGCAATAGTGGTAATACCTACAGGGCCGCCTTTAAATTTATCAATAATGGTATTGAGAATTTTATTATCCATTTCATCCAGGCCGTACTCATCTACATTTAAGGCTCGCAGGGCATGTTCGGTAATTTTTAAATCTATTACACCATTACCCAGCACCTGTGCAAAATCTCTTACCCTGCGCAGCAAGCCATTTGCAATACGGGGTGTGCCACGGCTGCGGCGGGCAATTTCTTCGGCAGCATCACTGGTTATATTGGTATTTAATATTCCTGCACTGCGCACTAAGATTGCTTTTAAAGTTTTACCATCATAATACTCCAGCCTGTTTTTAATGGCAAACCTGCTAAGCAGGGGTGCTGTAAGTAATCCACTTCGGGTAGTGGCGCCAATAAGGGTAAATGGATTTAAATTTATTTGTACGGAGCGGGCATTGGGGCCGCTGTCTATCATAATGTCAATTCTAAAATCTTCCATTGCAGCGTAGAGGTATTCTTCTACTACGGTACTCAGCCGGTGTATCTCATCTATAAACAAAACATCATTGGGCTCAAGGTTGGTAAGCAGGCCGGCAAGGTCGCCGGGTTTTTCTATTACCGGGCCGCTGGTTTCTTTAATGTTTACACCCATTTCATTGGCTACAATTCGGCTAAGGGTGGTTTTGCCCAATCCCGGGGGGCCATGAAAAAGGATATGATCCAGGGCTTCGCCCCTTTGCCTGCAGGCCTTTATAAAAATGCTGATGTTGTTGATGATTTGCTGCTGCCCGCTAAATTGCTCAAAGGCAGCAGGGCGTATATTATTTTCAAACTCCTTTTCGGCGCCACTCATTTTGGTTAACTCGGTATTAAGATGGGGGTTTGACATAAGGTAAAATTACAGAAAAATAAGCCTGGTCTATCGCACCTAATCATTTGAATTTTTTAGTTACACTAAATGTTTTTCTAATTGCTTAAAGCTTCCTGCAGCATTTTGCCCGTTCCACAAAATATTAAATACCGTGTCGGCAATAACCATGGGTGCGCCTATATGTTCATTGATAAGGTGCATGCATTTGCTGGCATTATAGCCTTCGGCCACCATATTCATTTCCAATTGTGCGGCTTGCACGGTGTATCCTTTGCCAATCATATTACCAAAAGTGCGGTTGCGGCTAAACAGGGAATAGCAGGTTACCAATAAATCACCCAGGTAAACCGATGCGGCATAATTGGTGCGTACATTTTCATTGGTTTCCAAATAACCTACTTCGGCATTGATGATTCCGGCTTTGCGCAAAAAACCTGCCATTTCATCGGCGCTGTTGGCAATAAGTACGCTTAAAAAATTATCGCCATACTCCAGGCCATGTGCAATACCGGAGCCCACCGAATAAATATTTTTTAAAATGGCAGCGTATTGTACGCCGTAAATATCTTTATTGATTACCGTGTTGATATAGGTAGTTTTAAAATAACCGGCAATAGTGGTGGCTGTTTCCTTATCCGTGCCTGAAAAAGTGAGATAGGATAATCGTTCCCTGGCCACTTCTTCGGCATGGCAGGGACCCATTACGGCAAAGTAATTTTGAAGGTCCACATTAAATTCCCGCATTAAATAATCATTGAGCAGTAAATTGTTTTGTGGTAAAATGCCTTTAATGGCCGAAACAATTTTTTTGCCTTCAAAAATATTTTTGGGTAATGCCGATAAAGTTTCCACGGCAAATGATGAAGGTATGGCAATTACAATTACATCGCTGTTGCTAACAACATCTGAAGCATTTGTAGTAAGCTGCAGTTGTGTGGTATTAAAACGTGCCGATTGTAAGTATTGAGGATTGTGGCCCCTGAGTTTAAACTGCTCTATGGCTGATGCGCTCCGGTTCCACCAATAAATGGTTTGCCCGTTGTCGGTTAATATTTTAGCCAGCGCTGTACCCCAGCTTCCACTTCCCAATATTCCAAATTTCATCATAATCGTTTCTCGTTAGTTCGTTTTTTTGTTACTCAATATGTAAATAACTTCCTGTATTCCTAAAACTCATCACTCATAACTCATCACTCATAACTCTACATCATCCTAAAGTCCGAGTTTTTCTACCGCAATCTGTGCGGCCAGTTGACTGGCATCTTTTTTATTATATCCTTTTCCTTGTGCTATTAATTCCCCATCTACGGTGGCGCCAATGGTGAAAATGCGTCTCCCGCTTTCAAACTTTTCTTCAAGCGTGGTAAACTCCAATGCTTTTCCGTTTTTATTGGCCCAGCCGTAAAGTTTATTTTTAATGTTGATCTCCACTCCTTCCAGGTCGTCGGTAAACATATGCGGTAGTATAATTTGTTTTTCTACCCAATGTTGCGTTTTTTTATAACCAATATCGAGGTAAACGGCGCCAATTAAGGCTTCCAGCGTATTTCCAAAAATTTGGGAAATTTTAAGCGCATTATCAAACTTGTTGTAAAAGGTAATTTTCTTTAACCCCATTTTAAGGGCTATTTCATTGAGTTTGGCCCTGTTTACCATTTTGCTCCGCATTTCAGTAAGAAAACCTTCACCTTTGTAGGGATATTTTTTAAACAGGTAATGGGCTATTATTGAACTTAAAACGGCATCTCCCAAAAACTCCAGCCGTTCATTGTTTTCATCTGCGCCTTCTCTTATAGAGCGGTGGCTTAAGGCGGTTTTATAAAGGCTAATGTCGCCAGGCCTGAAGCCCAGTACATTACTCAACTGTTTTTTGAAAGATTGGTTGCTTGGCGCCTTATCAAAAAATGATTTAAAGAATTGCAATGTAGAATCTACGTGCATATATCAAACACCGAAATTAGCGTATTTGTATAAAAAAAGGGAAACCGAAATTTAATCCCTGTATTTTTTAATAATAATGCTGGCATTGTGGCCGCCAAATCCAAATGTATTACTAAGGGCGGCATTTACGGTACGCTTTTGTACGGTATTAAACGTAAAATTTAGTTTTGGATCAAGTTCCGGGTCGTCGGTAAAGTGATTAATGGTAGGAGGTACCACATCTTTTGTAACGGCTAAAATACAGGCTAAAGCTTCCAGGGCGCCTGCTGCGCCAAGGCAATGGCCGGTCATGCTTTTGGTAGAACTGATATTGAGGTTGTAGGCATGGTTACCAAATACATTTAAAATAGCCTTGGTTTCTGCAATATCGCCTAATGGCGTTGAAGTGCCGTGAACATTAATGTAGTCAATATCTTCAGGCTTCAAATTGGCATCGTTAAGCGCTGCCTTCATTACATTATTGGCGCCTAATCCATCGGGATGTGGTGCGGTAATATGGTAGGCGTCCCCGGTGGCTCCGCCCCCGGCAATTTCGCAATAAATTTTGGCTCCTCGTGCAAGCGCATGATCAAGGTTTTCCAATACCAGGGCCCCGGCTCCTTCGCCCATTACAAAACCATCCCGGTCTTTATCAAATGGCCGGCTGGCTGTTTTGGGATCATCGTTTCTTTCACTAAGCGCCTTCATGGCATTAAAACCCCCAAC
>JAFDZZ010000150.1 GCA_018266715.1 Bacteroidota bacterium | reverse complement strand
TTATGGGATTTTTTAATGGCCATGCATGCAGCGAGGCAATACCGGAAGAAATGAGCCTCAGGGGGTTTTTAAATGCACGGGCAGGATTGTTTTTAAGTTCAATGAGCTGCTGTACCGTTTTTAGTGAATGCCTGAAGATATACCGGCTCCTTTCCATACTGCCAAAAATGTTTGATGCGGCTTTAAATCTTGTGCCTTTTACTTTCTCAAACAACAAGGCCGGGCCACCGCCCTCATGGATGCGTAAGTGAATGGCAGCCATTTGCAAATGTGGATCTACCTCCTCTTTTACCCGTACAAGCATTTTTTGCTTTTCGAGGTCTTCTAAACAATCCTGCATTGAACGGTAGGCCATTGATTTGATTTTTGAGTTTATATAAAAACAAAAGTCTAAAAAGAAAATAAATCCATTTGCACCGGTTTAACCTGCTGTGTTAATGGAGTATTACCGCTGCCCGTAACGCAATATACTGCAGATACCGTATAACGTGGAGCCACGCTAACGTGTACATCACCGGCGTGTGGTAAAAATGCTGCAAGCGCCAAATCGGGATGATTATTTTCTTTAGATAAATGCGAAAGCATGATATGCGTAAGAAAATCCGGCCGGTGGTTTAAAAATAATTCCAAGGCCTGTTTATTACTTAAATGTCCATTTCCACCCCGGATGCGATTTTTTAAATGTATGGGGTAATGACCATTCTCCAGCATCACCTCATCATAATTGGATTCCAAAAATACGGCATGGCATTGGCGGAAATAATGAATTACATTACTGCAAACGTTTCCAATATCGGTAAATACCCCAACCCGGGTACCCTTGCAGCTGATAACAAAACTGTGTGGATCATTGGCATCATGTTGTTTTTGAAACCCGGTAACCGTTAAACTACCTAATTGCACAGGCTCATTTGTCGTAAAGGTTTTGGTAAGATGTTTAATTAAATATGGGCCTTTTTGGGCGGTTTTCGGTGTAATAAAAACAGGAAGGTTATACTTATTGGAAAAAGTGGAAACACCCTTAATGTGGTCGGTATGTTCATGAGAAACAAAAACGGCTTTAATTTTTTTTATATCAAGTTGAAGTTGTTTGAGACGTTTTTCCGTTTCACGGCAGGAGATGCCTACATCCACCAGCACGGCATCGGTATCATTACCTACATAATAACAATTACCGTTGCTTCCGGAATTTAATGATGCAAAATACAAAGCCATGTATGCAAAGAAACAATTTTTTCTGCCAGTATAATGCGCAATTGTAAATTATAGCCGTTTAAAGAAATCCACATTTCATTACCTTGCAGCAAAGTGATAGGTATGCTCCCTTTTAAACACTGGAAAACCCTGTTATGGGTAATGGCTGCGCTCCTTGCTTTGTATATTTTTGGAAATTTTTATGCCCTGTTTTTCCGGCCCAGTTACATTGGGGCAAATGGCGGTATAATGCCCGTATTAATTGCCGGGCTTGCACTGGGTGGCGTTTTAATGTACCTGCTGCTGCGTATGAACGCCCAAAGCAAAAAGTATATTACAGAGAGTAGCCATACCGTAGTGGAAAGTGAAAGAAAAGTTTTTAAAATTGTATGTGCAGAGGGCCAGTTTAATGAATTGTATAATTACGAAGAAACCAAAAAATTATTAGGCATCTTACCCTCTACCAAAAAGGCGCTTGTAATTGTAAAAGCAAAAGTACTGGTGGGATTTAATTTTGAAAAAATGAAATGGGAAGCCGATGAAACCCAAAAAAGAATAAAGATTATTGATTTCCCCCAAGCAGAAATACTTTCCATTGAAACCGATTACAAATATTACAATATGGAGGAAAATATTTTCGATATGTTTAGCCGTGATGACCTTTCTAAAATTCAACAAAACGGGAAGAAACAGGTGGAAATTGCAGCGCTCAACAGCGACCTCTCCAATATGGCTGCCGAACAAATGCGCACCCTGCTTCCTGAAATTTTAAAAACCAATAAATGGACGTTGGAAGACAGCTCTAAAATTACAGCAGAACGAAAAAATATTACAACGGCTTAGATAAATTACCGGGCTTCGGGAACTGCAGATGCGGTAAAAAACTTCACCAGTATCATACCGGCAAGAAAACCGCCAATATGGGCGGCATAAGCCACTCCACGCTGGCTGCCTTCTCCGCCAAACATACTCATGCTGCTTACCAACTGCATCGCTATCCAAATACCCAGGCTTACAAGGGCCGGTACATTTATAATCATATTTAATGCTAAAACCCTTACTTTATTACGGGGAAAAAGAATCAAATACCCGCCCAATACACCGGATATAGCTCCCGAAGCGCCAAGGCTGGGGATCAGCATATCTCTTCCTAAAGCCTGTGATGCGAACACATGGGCCAAGGTGGCCAGTACGCCACAAATTAAATAAAAGGCCAGGTATTTTGCATGACCCATCCGATTTTCAAGATTATCGCCAAATATCCACAGGTACAGCATATTTCCGGCAATATGTGCAATACTGCCATGCATAAACATTGCAGTTAAAATGGTTCCCCAAACCGGTATAGGTGTGGGCAATAAGCCCGTGGGGCCGCCTATAACGTCGCTTCCAGAAATAATTTCCTGGGGAACGGTTGAAAAACTCATTACAAAAGCCTGGTTGCCACCCAAACCCTGGAAAAAAATAAACACCAGGATATTGGCTGCAATTAAAAGATAATTTACATACGGACGTATGGTATTTGCGCTATTATCGTCTCCAATTGGCATCATGGCAATAGGTATTAAACGGTTATATTTCTTGTAAGATACATTTTTTCAATTTTCCTCAAATAAAAAACCCCCTGTAAAAGAGGGTTTTAAAAATATCATGATGCAATAATTAAACAGATGCTGCAGATGTCGCTTTCTGTGTAAGTAAGGCATAACCGCCAAATAAAACTCCGCTAAAAACCAATGTGGCAATCAAGGTATGTTTAATAAACGGTATGCCGGCAGCCATACAACTTACAAAACCCTGCCAGCTTCTGGCATACATTTGATGGCTGTCAAAAATCCAAACCGAGGCATTGCTCAAAACATAAAAAATTAGTGTGGCACTAACCGCATAGATGAAAACGTTTTTAACATTAATTCTTTTAAGGTTAAAGGCAAATAAGGTAATGAATGCTAAAATGCCATAACCGGCTAATTGGCCCCATCCCCAAAAACCATTGGCAATGCCGGAATATTCCATGGCTGCATCGGAAATAAACATAGCCAATAATGGAAACAGGAATGCCAGCTTTTTATCTTTAATTACAGCGCCTCCAAACAATGCCATGGCAATTACCGGGCTAAAATTTGCCGGGTATATCCAAAGCCGTAAGGCTGCCGCTGCAACTATTAAAACTAATGCTATTCCTAAAAATGAAGTGAGTTTTTTCATTTTACTTAATATTTAATAACAAAAATAAGCAATAAAAAAATAAATTGAAGTATTGAAAACTAAATTAGATACATTTAATAATGGCAAGGCATAATGAAACCGGAAAAAAAGGGGAAAAACTGGCTGCGGAATGGCTGGTTAAAAACGGTTTTACTATTTTAGAAAAAAACTGGAGATTCAAAAGGCTTGAAGTAGATATTATTGCCGAGAAAGAAAACCTGCTGCATTTTATTGAAGTGAAAAGCAGGGCATCAGAAAATTATGGCTTGCCGGAAGAAGCCGTTTCTAAAAAAAAAATTGAAAACCTCTTAAATGCATCCGTAGAATATTTACAACTCTACCCTACTTCAAAAAGAATACAGTTTGATGTATTAGCCATAACGCTGCAAAAAGATGCTGCAACCTTTTTTTTCATAGAAGATGTATATATTTAACCCTGTACTATCTTCCTTTCCCCCAGCCAAACCAATCGTTGCCATTGGCATATAGCATGAGCAAAAGCAAAATAACCATGCCCCCAATTTGGGCATATTCCAAAAACTTATCGCTGGGTTTTCGGCCGGTAACCATTTCAATTAAAGTAAACAAAACATGGCCCCCGTCAAGCGCCGGAATGGGTAATAAATTCATAAAGGCCAGTACTATGGAGAAAAAAGCCGTAATGGTCCAAAAATGTTCCCAATCCCAACCATCTCCGCTAAATACAGAACCCATGGCTTTAAAACCGCCCACTCCTTTATATGCACCGGTTGATGGAGAAAGTATTTTCTTAAACTGATCAATATAAAAAACCAGTTCTTCACCGGCACGGCGCACCCCTGCAGGTAATGATTCAAAGAAGCCGTATTTGCGCACCGAATATTTTAATATGCCCAGGCTGTCCATTTGCTCTACGTAACCAATACCCGCAAATCCAATTTTTCCTTCCCTGGAAATTTTTGTAGCAATATCAATGGACTTGCCGGCCCTGTTAATTTGCAAAATTACCTGGCTATCTTTATGCATCGCTGCAATGTTTCTAAGATCATCCATATACTGAGCGGGAATACGGTCAATGGCCATTACCTGGTCACCTTTTCGTAACCCGGCTTTATAAGCCAGGCTGGTATCGGGCACTTCCACCACAAGCGAAGGCACCCTTGGGCTGATGAGTGGCCCATCACTTTTTTTCCTTTTTTCCACCAACTGACCAATTAAATCCTGGGGCATTTGCAGTTCCACATTTTTGCCATCCCGTTCCACCATTACGGAATGATCTACCACCAGCAGCTTTTTTAAAATTTTATTATAATCATCAATTTCTTTTCCATCAACACTTAAAATCCTGTCGCCGTTTTTAAAGCCCAGGCTATAAAAAATAGAATCATTAAATGTAATGCCATATTTTAAAGAAGAAACCGGCACTTTCTTTTCTCCCCACACCATTAAGATCATGGCATAAATTAAAAAAGCCAGGATGATATTCACCGTTACCCCTCCAATCATGATGATCAATCGTTGCCAGGCCGGCTTACTCCGAAATTCATACGGCTGCGGGGGCAATTTCAGTTGCTCTTTATCCATGCTTTCATCCACCATGCCGGCAATTTTTACATATCCACCCAAAGGCAGCCATCCGATGCCGTACACGGTATCGCCAATTTTCTTTTTAAACAACGAAAACCAGGGATCAAAAAAGAGGTAAAATTTTTCTACCCGGCATTTAAACCATTTAGCCGTAATGTAATGGCCAAACTCGTGTAAGATTACCAATATGGATAAAGACAATAACAGCTGGGCCACTTTTAGCCCTACACTACTCCAGTTAATTGCCAGGAAAATAGAATCAAATGTCATCAGGTAAAATAATTTTTTGAGGATTCAGAAATAGTTGTAGTATCCGTTACCTTAAAAAGCTGTTGAAGAATACTACGGCTACTAACCTTCCTTTATTATAGTTTCATCATTGAGGCTGCAAAGTTACGGGCCTCGCCGTCGCTATCAAAATATTCCTCCAGTGTAGGTTTAGCAATAAAGTTAATTTTTTGCATGGTTTTTTCCACTACGGCAGTGATATCTAAAAAGCCAATACGGTTTTTAAGAAAAGCCCAAACGGCAATTTCATTAGCAGCATTAAGGATGCAGGGCATATTGCCTCCTTGCTCCAGCGCTTCGGTGGCCAGGGCAAGGTTTCGAAAGGTTTTGTAATCAGGCTCTTCAAAAGTTAAGTTTGGGTAATTGCGAAAATTAAAGCGGGGAAAGTCATTTTTAAGCCGGTTAGGGAATCCCAAGGCATATTGTATGGGTAACTTCATATCGGGCAAACCCATTTGCGCCTTAATACTTCCGTCTGCAAATTGCACCAGGCTGTGCACAATACTTTGGGGATGAATCACCACTTCCACCTGGCTGGGTTGTAAATTGAATAACCATTTGGCTTCAATCATCTCCAGCCCTTTATTCATTAAAGTGGCCGAGTCAATGGTTATTTTTGCACCCATCGTCCAGTTGGGATGCTGTAAAGCATGATCCCGCTTTACATTTACAAGGAAGTTGGGTTTTTTACCTAAAAAAGGGCCGCCACTCGCCGTAAGAATGATTTTTTCTATAGGGTTCCTGGCCTCGCCTACCAGGCACTGAAAAATTGCGGAATGCTCGCTATCCACCGGTAAAATGGGCGATTTGTTTTCAAAAGCTTTTTGCATCACTACATCACCGGCAACCACAAGCGTTTCTTTATTGGCCAGGGCAATCATTTTGCCATTTTCAACCGCCTTTAACGTAGGCTTTAATCCTGCAAAGCCCACAATGGCAGCAAGCATTACATCGTAGCTGTCTAATGCTGCGGCATCTTCAAGTGCGGCTTCGCCACTCGCTACGGTAATCGTTGTGGATGCCAAAGCCGATTTAAGTTTTGCGTATTTGGATTCATCGCCGATAACCACCAGCGCCGGCTTAAACTCCAGGGCTTGCTGCAGCAATAATTCATCATTGGTTTGTGCAGTGAGTATGGCCACTTCAAAAATACCGGGATGAGAGCGCACTACATCAAGCGCCTGTGTACCTATAGAACCTGTTGAGCCAAAAACAGCAAGTCTTTTTTTTGCGTGCATAAGTGGTTTTGAATACGGGTAAAGATAACAATGTATTAGTAGTTTAGCAAACGCTGTAAGTACTGCTCAGCTAAAGCCCGTATGAAATTTTCGGTTTTAAAAAGCAGGTTTGATTTGCATTGAAACAGTAATGATTCCCTCAGGAATGGAAAGCAAACTTTTCCAGGTCCTCTGCTATTTTCCTATCGTTGCTTAACCGGGGAACCTTATTTTGCCCACCCAGTTTACCAATGCTTTTCATATAATCGGCAAACCCGTTTTTCCGCACGGGAGTAATTCTAAGTTTTTGTAAAATATTTCCGGAAATAAGATCCTGGTAGTACACATTTTTTTTACATAAGTTTTCATCCACTTTCTCGGCAAAAGCTTTAATATCGTTAGGCACTTTTTCAAACTCTACAAACCATTGATGAAAACTTTTTCCTTTATCGGCGGTAACCATGGGCGCCACGGTAAACTCCCTTATGGCAATATTTTCTTTTTCAATAGCGCCCAGCAGGGCTTCTTCCACTTCTTCGGCAATCACATGCTCGCCAAATGCCGAAATAAAATGTTTGGTTCGGCCGGTTACCACAAGCCGGTACGGTTTTGTACTTAAAAACTTTACGGTATCGCCAATGTTATAAGCCCATAATCCGGCATTGCTGCTAATGATGATGGCATAATTAATCCCTTCTTTCACTTCGCTCAGCATTAGTCTTTTTGGATTTTCCTTACCTAAATCTTCCAGGGGCACAAACTCATAGAAAATCCCGCTATTGCTGTTCAAAAGCATGCCCGGTTCTTTTTGGGTATCCTGAAAGGCAAAAAAACCTTCGCTGGCCGGATAAAGCTCAATGATATCCACATGCCGCCCAATGCTCTCCATCAATTTTGCTTTATAGGGCGCAAAGTTTACACCGCCCTGTACCATCACGCTGAATTGCGGAAACAACTCTCCGATTTTTTTTCCGGACCGGTTTTCCAGTTCATCAAAATACATTTGCATCCAGGGAGGTATGCCGCTAATCAGCGTCATGTTTTGATTTATGGTTTCTTCAATTATTTTACCCAGTTTTTCTTCCCAATCTTCTATACAATTGGTTTCATAACTGGGAAGCTGATTAGAGCGTAGATAACGGGGTACATGGTGATTTACAATTCCACTGAGCCTTCCGGTTGGAATGCCGCCGATACGTTCAAGCGCCGGCGAGCCGCTTAAAAAAATCATTTTGCCATTAGCAAATGCAGTGTTTCCTGTTTCGGCCATATAACAGAGCAGGGCATTGCGTGCCGTATTAATGTGGTTGTCAATACTGTCTTTGGTTATGGGAATATATTTTAAACCACTTGTGGTGCCACTGGTTTTTGCAAAATACAGGGGCAGGCCTTTCCATAAAATATTATGCTTGCCTTCTTTTATTTTATCAATGTAAGTTCTAAAGCCTTCATAATCCCTTAAGGGTACCCGTTGTGTAAAGTCGGCAAAATTTTTTATGGAAGAAAAATCGTGATCTTTCCCAAATTCTGTTTTAGCGCCGGTTTTGATGAGTTCGTTAAAGATCGTTTGCTGGTCTTCAACAGCAGTGGACATTCCCTTTTTTATTTGCTTGGAGGTATAGGTGGCAAAGGGCTTTACCAGCAATGATTTAATTTTCATTAAGACATTATTTAGGCGAACAATCGAAGCACAAATTTCGGAAATTTTTATTCAATTCCTGCGCTGTTTAACAAAATTTCACATTGATTTTTTTGAATGAATGGGTTCAGGTTGCGAAGCAACAAATTACCCTTTATCCATTTGCAGCATCAGGGCGTTTCTGTAGTTTACCTGTTGATAAAAATTACAGGTAAATGTTTCTTCCGCTGAGTATATAGATTACCAAAATAAGAAAACCCCTCCACCGAGGGGCCATCCTATCAGATATTACATTTTACTTAAAAATTGGTTTTCCCAGGAGTAATTATTTAAACTGATTTTAGCAAAACAGACTGCTTGAAATAATTTTTACACTTACTGTATATAAACAGGCAACTGCCGTTTTTTATTTTTGAAATTATGGGTTTATTCATTTCCTTTGAAACCGCCGGGCACCCCCAACTGCGGCCCAGGTAACCATGGGTGCGAATAAAATGTTCACTCACATACGCTGCGCTGTGCATAATAATTCCCCTTTCTTCGGCTTTATCGTTAATATTTTTTTCCATCCCTTTTAATTTCATGGAATACCCATGCTTACCATCAAATGTGCCAGACGTAACATAAAAACCGGGGCTGCTTTGCAAACTTTCATTTCTATTGGAAAATGCGGTGGCCATTTTTTGCCCCGAATTTTCACCATGGGCTACATAAGTATGATACAGCAGTTTACAATGTTTGAGATCTATCACAAAAAGCCTTTTTTGAGATGAGGGTTGGGTAAAATCTGCAATGGTAAGAATATCTTCTTTGCTTAAGGCGCCTTTCTCTTTTAGTTTTTCATAACCGGCAATGGCGTTTTCAAATGCATCGCTGGCAAGTCCTTTTGCAGAAAGATGAAGGCTGTCGTAAACGATACGGTAAGCTTTCATTTTATGATCTGCAGGCAAAGGAACAGAAACCGCTTTACAGGAAACCGGGTTAATGCCATAGGCCGGTTTTAATGCCAATGGGGTATGCAAAAAGGCAATAATAGTAAATAACCCAATTAGGTTAGCTGGCTGAACACAAAACTTCATCATACTTGATTTAACAACAAAAACTCAAAAAAATTATGTAGAAGTTGTGCGAATAGGCTTTAAAAATTTGATTATTGGTATAGAAAAAAGTCGAATACAAAATTACTTTCAAAAATTCCATGATGGAGCCAGACAGCTGTTAAGATTTACTTAAAGCTTTAACATTTTATTAACCAGCTACTTATATTAGCAGCTATTGCCATAATTAGAATTATAACCTAAGAAAAATTTAATATCTTATTTAGAAGTAAATACGAATTAATTCATACATTGCGTACGAAATTACTCGTAAAATGAATACTCAACCACTTCCCCGCCCTACCGAAAGTGAACTGGAAATTCTAGCTATACTTTGGAAACATGGTAAAGCATCGGTGCGTACGGTTCATGCAGAAATAAGCAAAAGCAAACCCACCGGTTACACCACTACGCTAAAGCTTATGCAAATCATGTATGACAAAAAATTACTGACCCGTGACAGCAGCAGCAAAGTACATATTTATGAACCTGCGGTTAGTAAAGAAAAAACCCAAAAACAATTCGTTAATAAAATGGTGAACAGTTTATTTTCCGGGTCGCCTGCACAATTGGTATTGCAGGCGCTGGGCAGCAGCAATCCCAGCCGGGAAGAATTGGTTAAAATTGAAGAACTGTTACAGGAACTAAAATCAAAACAATAAACCGGCATGGAGCATTTTACCCATAGTTTTATCATAACGCTTATACACTCTATATGGCAGGCTTTGTTGCTATGGGGCATCTATGGTTTCACCAACAAATTATTGCCGCATAACCATCCTGTTGCAAAACGAAATGCTGCATTTTTATTTTTGTGCATACAATTTTTAGTAAGCATTTTTACATTTTTGTTTCTCCTTTATAGTAATAGCCTGCCCCTTAAAGGCCCTCTTGAAACAGTAAGCACCATTTCTCGGTTAACGGTATTACATTCCTTTTCCGGTTATTTAGTAGTGATTTACCTGGCCATAGTAATGTATAAATTACTGGGGCTTGTTGTACAATGGCATGTTTTTAAAAAACAATGCCTGCAGCATTTTTTAAAGCCAAACCAAGACTTGCTTTTTTATACCCATGCCAAAGCAAAAAGTATGGGAATTAAAAAAAGGATTAATGTATGGTTGAGCCCCCATATCCATTCACCGCTCACCTACGGCTTTTTTAAACCGGTAATTTTGCTGCCTTTTGCTTTGGTAAACCGGTTAACCATTGAAGAAACCGAATCCCTGGTACTGCATGAACTTGCACATATAAAGCAAAACGATTTTTTCCTAAACTGGTTTCTTTTACTCACGGAAACGGTGTATTTTTTTAATCCTTTTTTACAACGTCTTACTATTGAAATAAGAAAACAAAGAGAATTTTCCTGCGATGTTCAAGTGGTGGAACAATCCTACTCACCGGTACTATATGCCCAAGCCTTGTATAAAACGGCTTCGCAAAGGTTTTCCGCCAATGCATTTACCATTGCAGCCGCACAAAACGTTGAACTCCTGTTGAACCGGATCGTATTCTTTTCCAATACCAACAATCATTTTCTTCCCAAAAGAAACCCTGTGCTTGCCCCATTGCTTTCATTGACGTTAATGATCGTTTTATTATTTGCCGGTTCCCCAAATGATACTAAGAATCTTAACCCGGCAATAAAACCCCTGCATGCCACAAATTTACCTTCCTCAAAAACGGTAACATCAAATGTGCATGAAACCCAAAAATTGTTCAGCACACTGCCCAATATAACTTTAAAAAGCAGCAATACCCGTAAACCACTTGAAGAAAGGCAACAGGTAACGGCTAAAGAAATAAATAAACCAGGGTTTGAAAATCACTACAACGGCATTCCATTCAACCTCATACCGGTAAATTATATTGCCCGGGCCGACAGTGTTAATGAGATCATTATTAGTGAAGAAAACTCCGGGGGAAGTTCCATTACCAAATCCTATAAACTGAGTTATATTAACGGCAAATGGGAAATATCGCTTTTGTGGATGGTTGAAAATAAAAATGCAGGAGATACGCTACAATTAAAAAGCGATAGCGCTTCTGTCCACTAGTATTCCTTACCAAATATTCCTGGGGCAGGAATCGCCAAATTTATTATTGATTAAAAACCCAAGCATAATTTCATGAGTTTGGCCCGTATAAGCACGCATTTGATTAGTTGTAGCCGCTTCATAAGCATAACTGATATTAAAACTATTAGACACCAATATACCGGCCATAGCAGAATACCCGGCAATTAAATCTCCATGCCGGTATGCACCCCCTACCCAAAATTTGTCCTGGTATTGGAGTTTTGCATTGATATGCACGCCAAATAATTGCGGTTTCCAGTATTGAATCATTGCCGAAGGCATTAAACTTACGTCATCACTTAACCATAACCGATAGCCTGCCGTAAAAAAATAATTAGGTTCAAAATAAGTGGAACGGTCATTTTGGTCACCAAATGAAACTTTACCCGGAATAATATTTAAAACCGAAAGCCCGGCAAAATATTTTGCAGAATAGAGCCATAGCCCGGCACCCAGTTCAGGTTTTATTTTATTAATGGTTCCGCTGGTATTGCTAATAGCAGGGTCATACACGCCGGGGTCGGCCCACACTACCTTACTTTGATCCAGTTGAATGCTGCTTACCCCAGCCTGGAAACCTACACTAAGAGTGGTTTTTACACTAATGGGTTTATGATAGGCATAAGTTGCATAAGCGCTCCAGCGATTAAAATAGCCGGTTTTATCATTCATGCCAATGAACCCTATACCATGATGCGGTGCAGGCGCTGTATATTCTTCCCAGTAACTTTTGCCCCTTGGATTTTCGCCGGGCACGGCAAAAGATGTGGCGCTGGTGCGGTAATCCGATTTTCCTATGGGGCCATGAATACTGATATAAGTTGTACGGGGATGACCTTCTATCGCCGACCACTGGTTACGGTTGCTCAATTTTAAGTCAACATAATTTTCAATACCTGAAACGGCAGGATTAAGTAAATAATTATTCAGCACATATTGCGTGAAATAAGGCTTTGCCTGCGTAAAAGCAAGATGGCTTAATAAAACGGCACCTAACCCAACAATTATCTTCTTCACAAACATTAATTATTTAACAATGGTAACATAACCCGAATAAGGCCTGCGCCCGCTACCGGGTTCAATAATATAATAATA
>JAFDZZ010000014.1 GCA_018266715.1 Bacteroidota bacterium | reverse complement strand
GCAAAAGGCGTAACGCCCCAGTCGGGAATGCTAAATACCATAACCCGTTGAGGGCGGCTCCCACTTAATGCAAGGGCCTTTTGTAAGAGTGTTGTGAACTCCAATTTATAATTTTCTACCGGCCTTCCCCGGTATTGATTGTTTACCCCAATAAGCAGCGAAACCCAATCGTAAACCGGTAATAATTGAGTGGTTGCCATGTGTTGAAGCAGCTCATCTGTGGTCCATCCTGTTTTAGCAATAATTTCCGGCGCTGCAAACTGCTTACCGGCTTTTCTTAGCAATTGCACGGCTTGATAGGGAAAAGATTCGGCAAGCATTACCTGCTCCCCGATGGTATAACTATCACCTAAAGCGAGGTAGGAAAACGACATTGATTAATATTATTTAATTGAAAATACAAAATTTATGCAGCCAAAAATAAGGAACTATATTTGCACCGCTTGCAGAATAATGTGTTGCTGCACAAGTGAGTGACACAACGATGTTTAATTATTATTCTAATGCTTGCACCAAAAGAATATTTACATAAAATTTAATTTAAAATGGCCGTTAAAACAGACAATTTTATCTCTCCTGATTATTTTAATGTTGACGAACTGCTTACCGAAGAGCACAAACTGGTGAGGGAAACGGTTCGTAATTATGTAAAAAAAGAAATTTCTCCCATTATTGAAGATTATGCACAAAGGGCGGAGTTTCCTCAGCAGATTGTAAAGCAAATGGGCGAATTGGGTGTATTTGGCCCCACTATTCCGGAGCAATACGGAGGTGGTGGACTGGATTATATTAGTTACGGTTTGATGATGCAGGAACTGGAACGTGGCGATAGCGGCGTACGCAGTACGGCAAGTGTGCAGGGTAGTTTGGTGATGTTTCCTATTTATCAATACGGCAGCGAAGAGCAACGAAAAAAATATTTGCCAAAGTTGGCCAGCGGCGAATGGTTAGGATGTTTTGGTTTAACCGAGCCCAACCATGGCAGCGACCCCAGCAGCATGCTCACCAATATTAAAGATGCCGGCGACCATGTAATTTTAAATGGTGCTAAAATGTGGATTAGCAATGCACCTTTTTCTCAAATTGCCGTTGTGTGGGCAAAAGATGAAGCCGGTGATATTAAAGGAATGGTGGTGGAAAGGGGTATGGAAGGCTTTAGTACGCCTACCACTCATGGTAAATGGAGCCTGCGTGCCAGCGCAACCGGCGAACTGGTTTTTGATAATGTAAAAGTGCCTAAAGAAAATATTTTTCCAAATATAAAAGGATTAAAAGGCCCGTTGGGTTGCTTAACAAAAGCCCGATACGGTATTGCCTGGGGCGCTGTAGGCGCTGCTATGGATTGCTATCATATTGCTTTGGAATATAGTAAAGAAAGAATTCAGTTTGGCAAACCTATTGGCGGTTTTCAATTACAACAAAAAAAACTGGCCGAAATGGTTACTGAAATTACCAAGGCACAGTTGCTCAACTGGCGCCTTGGGGTATTGATGAACGAAGGTAAAGTAACGCCACAGCAGGTAAGCATGGCCAAGCGTAATGCCTGCGAAATTGCCACCAATATTTGCAGGGATGCCCGCCAAATGCTGGGCGGAATGGGCATTACAGGCGAATACCCGGTAATGCGCCACATGATGAACCTGGAGAGTGTGATTACTTATGAAGGTACCCATGATATTCATTTATTAATTACGGGGATGGATGTTACGGGGATGAATGCGTTTAAATAGTTATGAGTTATGGGTAAAAGTATTATAAAAGACAAAAGCTTTCTTTTTGCAAAGCGAATTGTAATGCTTTTTAAATATCTTATTGATGATAAAAAAGAATTTGTACTGAGCAAGCAATTATTAAGGAGTGGAACTGCTGTTGGTGCATTGGTGAGAGAAGCCCAAAATGCAGAAAGCAAAATGGATTTTATTCATAAGTTAGGTATAGCGCAAAAGGAATGCGATGAAACATTATACTGGCTGGAATTATTATTCGAATCAGCCTATTTGAAAGAAAAAGAATTTACTTGCATACAAAAAGAAGCCGACGAACTCCTTAAGATGATTAGAAGCGCCATTTTAACCACAAAGGCCAAAAAATAAAATACTAATAACTCATAACTCATCACTTATAACTCAACAAAAATATCATATGAACATCAAAAATATAAGCGTAATTGGCGCCGGCACCATGGGTAATGGTATTGCACATGTATTTGCACAGGCCGGTTTTAAAGTAAATTTAATAGATGTAAATGCTGCTCAATTGCAAAAGGCATTAACTACTATTGATAAAAATTTAGACCGCCAGGTTACCAAAGGCAGTTTAACTGCCGAACAAAAAACGGTTACACTTGCCAATATTAATACCGTTAATTCAATTGCCGATGGTGTAAAAAATGCCGGCCTGGTTGTAGAAGCAGCTACAGAAAACACCGAATTGAAATTGCAAATTTTTAAGCAGATGGATGAACATGCGCCTCAAGGATGCATCCTTGCTACCAATACTTCATCTATTTCTATAACTAAAATTGCAGCAGCTACCAAAAGACCCGAACTGGTAATTGGTATGCACTTTATGAACCCGGTGCCGGTGATGAAACTGGTGGAAATTATTAATGGCTATGCCACTAAAAAAGAAGTTACCGATACCATTGTTGACTTAAGTAAACAATTGGGCAAAGTTCCCTGCGTTGTTAACGATTATCCCGGCTTTATTGCCAACCGTATTTTAATGCCCATGATTAATGAAGCAATTTATAGTTTATACGAAGGCGTGGCTGCTGTGGAGGAAATAGATACGGTAATGAAACTGGGTATGGCTCACCCGATGGGGCCTTTGCAGTTGGCCGATTTTATAGGTTTAGATGTTTGCCATAGTATTTTAAAAGTATTGCACGATGGATTTGGCAACCCCAAATATGCACCCTGCCCCCTGCTGGTAAATATGGTACTTGCCGGCAAACTGGGTGTAAAGAGTGGAGAGGGATTTTATACCTATACCCCGGGCAGCAAAGATTTAGTAGTGAGTAGCCGTTTTAAAAACTGAATCGCATAGCTTGTTTCCTATTTAAGAATTGCAGGGCAGATGGGTACCATTTAATACTTTAAAAATTCCAATTTTTTTGTAGTAAAATTTTTAATACCAACTGGTAATCTCCGGTTTTATGGGGCTGCAAAAGGTTTTCAAATCCTGCTATTGAACCCTGCAGTGGCTTTTGCGTAATTTTCCCATACAGGATTTCGGGTACTTACGCTATAATTTTCGGTGATTTATAATTTTCTATCCTTTTTTAGCGTTATGAAATCGTATTCTTACTAATCCAAAAAACAATACATTTGCTTAACTTATTATGAAACAAGAAAATTCAGATCCTATTCAGGTCATCATTGCCGATGATCATGTACTCTTCAGGGCAGGCGTAAAAACAGCATTAAGCTCAAAAAAAGATGTAAAATTTATTGCGGAAGCCGATAATGGCATGCATTTACTTACGCTTTTAAAAGCCGTAGTACCCGATGTAATTTTGCTGGATATTGAAATGCCGATTATGACCGGCATTAACGTTTTGCCGGAAATTAAAAAGCTCTATCCCAATGTTAAAATTATAATGCTTACTATGCTGAACGATCATAGCATGGTAACCCAATTGATGGAATTGGGGGCAAACAGTTATTTAACCAAGGATAGTGACAGCGAAGTGATTTATGAAGCCATTAAAACCTGTGTAGAACAGGAGTATTTTTTCAACGACATTACCAATAAGGCGCTGCTCACCAATCTTAAAGAAAAACATAATGTAGTGCCGCAGCACCTTGCTGCTGCCGAAGTGGTGTTGAATGAAAAAGAAACCACCATCCTACGGTTGATGTGCGAAGAAAAAAGCACCAAAGAAATTGCGGATATTGTAGATTTGAGCCCCAGGACGGTTGAATCCATAAGGGATAAACTGAAAGTAAAAACCGGGGCAAAAAGTACGGCCGGGCTAATTATGTATGCCGTAAAACATAAAATTATTGAGGAAATGTAATCCCCGTTTTATCCAAGCCAATCCCCGTTTATAATGGGGATTTTTTAGTGCCACTCATGAATTATTTTAATTACAATGGAAATCTTTTTGAAGAGCATGCGCCTGTAATTGGCGCCAATAGCAGGGCGTTGCGTTATGGAGATGGTTTATTTGAAACCATAAAATGCCTTGATGGTTCGCTTTTACTGGAGCAGGAACATTTTGCACGGCTTTGGAAAGGGATGAAAAAAATGTATTTTGAATTTCCTCCAAATTTTACCCCGGATAAATTAAAAGAAGAAATTACCAAAACCCTGCATAAGAATAAACATTCGGATGCCCGCATCCGCATGGCCGTATTCCGTGGTGAAGGCGGAATGTTTGACCCCAAAAGCCATGCCCCGGAATACATCATTCAAAGCTGGCCGTTACCGCCTCGTATTGAAATGCTCAACAGCAGCGGCCTAATCCTATGTATTTACAAAGCTGCAAGAAAAGCCTGCGATCATTTTTGTAATATCAAGCATAATAATTACCTGCCGTATTGTATGGCGGCGCTTTATGCCAAGGAAAACCAATGTGCCGATGCCCTGGTACTTAATGATAAAGGAAGAATAGCCGACAGCAGTATTGCCAATATATATCTTATTAAAAACAGCAAAATTTATACACCGGCTTTGCCCGAAGGTTGTATTGAGGGTGTGATGCGGAATTTTTTACTCAAAAATTTACCCGGGCTGGGCTTTACCATTGAGGAAGCAGAGATTACCGAAGAAATGATCCTGCAGGCAGATGAAGTGTTTTTAAGTAATTCAATTTTCAACATCCGATGGGTGAGCCAAATTGACCACCAGCATTATTCAAATGCCATTGTTATAAAAATTGTAGATGCGCTGCACCGGGCTTATCCTAAAATTTTTCATAAAGATTAAATAAAGAAGTCGTTGGGAATAGCTTTGCCGTTATTCAGGGTTGCATAAACCTGCATTAATGCCCTTACGGCTTTTTTACCCTCTTCACCCAGCTGAAGGGTAAAGTCATTTACATAAAGATTAATGTGTTTTCGCATCACATCTTCACTCATTTCCTGTGCGTTTTTGGTAATAAATTCCGATAGCTTTGGATAATGTTCAAAAGATAAGGCTGTGCTTTGTTTAATGAGATTTTCAGTTTGTTTTTGAACATCCAAAGGCAGGTTTTTATCAATAACAATGCCGCCAAGCGGAATTGCAGTGCCAATGGTTTGTTCCCAATAGGTTCCTAAATCCATAATTTTTTTTAGCCCTTTTGCCTCGTAAGTAAAGCGGTTTTCATGGATGATCACCCCCAGGCCTTTTCCTTCTAAAACAAAATTTTCCACTTCATCATAGCGTAAAAATTCTTTACGGCCTGCAGCCGGAAAAGCAAGGGAAAATAAAAGATGCGCCGTAGTGTTTTTGCCGGGTATGGCAATGGTTTGTTGATTTACATCCTGTGCATTAAGCATATCCTTAGCAATAAGCAGCGGCCCCACTCCACTTCCTAAGGCGCTCCCACTGTTTAACAATTTATAGCGCTCCGTCACCAGGGGCAATACGCCATAACTTAATTTGGTAACCGGTAATTTTCCTTCCAATGCCCATTGGTTGAGGGTTTGCACATCTTCCAGCACGGGCTCAAAATGTAAATTGCCGGTATCCATTTTTTGGTTTACGAGGGCATCGAAAATAAAAGTATCATTTGGGCAGGGCGAAAAGCCAATTTTTAAAGTAATGCGGTTCTTCATGTTTTGCTTCTAAAATCGGTTTACTAATTCTTCCAGGTGAAAACACAGGTTGTGAATGGCTTCGTCCAGCTTCCATTTACCTTTATCTCTTTCGCCCACATAATTACTGATGCTTCTAAGCTGTAAGAAAGGAATTTTTTGGTAAAGGCAAACATAATGCAATGCGGCACCTTCCATGGTTTCAATATCGGCCTGGTATTTTTCTCTTATAAGTTGAGTATAATTTTCATCGGTATTTATGAGGTTAACGGTTACGGCATTAACTTTTTTAATACCGGTGGTTTTAAGAATAGGATGCTTGTTTTCCAAAAAGGCATTATGATACGGAAATTCATTTTCACCGGCAAGGCCCATTTCAAAAATAGAGGATAATTTACCCTGCTGCAATAAACCTATATCTGCAAACCCGTCTCTTTTTACGAGTACCGTTTCTCCTAAATTGATCTCCCGGCTAAAACTACCGGCAATGCCGGCTTGTATCACTACATCGTATGCTGTATTTAGTTTTTTGCTTAAGGCATAAATAGCATGAGTGGCTCCTACTCCATGAATAAACAGCTCTGCACTTTTATTCTTTTTGGCAAAAGGCGCTATTTCCAATTCTGTTGCGGCAGTAATTAAAACGTTCATGATGCAAATTTCGGTTAACCGAGCTATATTGTCCTTAACTTTGTACCATTAGTTTAAAAAAGGCAGAAAAATATGGAACCAATAGCCGTTTTTAGAAAAGAGAGTTTTAATGCAGCTCATCGTTTATATAACCCGGCCTGGAGCGATGAAGAAAACCGCCATGTATTTGGCAAGTGCAGCAACCCCAATTTTCATGGACATAATTATGAACTTGAAGTAAAACTGGCAGGCCCCATAAACCCGGAGACCGGCTTTGTGATGGACATGAAAGCGCTGAGCGATCTTATTCAACAGGAAATTATTGAACGCTTTGATCATAAGAATTTGAATGTGGAATGTATGGAATTTAAAAACTTGAACCCAACAGCAGAGCATATTGCCCTGGTCATTTACCAAATCCTCCGTCCGCATATCCATGCGGCATTGAAATTGTCGGTTCGCTTATATGAAACGCCACGAAATTTTGTAGAATACCCTGCCTAAATAAATTGTATGTCTTATAAAAAAATTGAAAACTACGATAGCCGGTCAACAGCCGCTTTATCAAAAGCGTATCGAAATATTATTGCTGCATTGGGTGAAGACCCCAACCGGGAAGGCTTACTTAAAACGCCGGAACGCATTGCCAAAGCCATGCAATATAATACGCAGGGATATAATATTGATGCAAAAGCAATTTTGGAATCGGCAAAATTTCATGAAGATGTAAGTGAAATGATTGTAGTAAAAGATATTGAATTGTATAGTATGTGTGAACACCACCTGTTGCCATTTTTTGGTAAGGCGCATGTAGCGTATATCCCTAATGGTTATATTACCGGGCTGAGTAAAATTGCCCGTGTGGTGGATGTGTACAGCCGCCGNNCCGCCTGCAGGTGCAGGAACGGCTCACCACACAAATTTTGGAAGCCATTAAAATGTCCTTAAACCCTTTGGGTGTAGCCGTGGTTATAGAGGCTTCGCATTTATGTATGATGATGCGGGGCGTGCAAAAGCAAAATTCAGTGACCACCACTTCGGCATTTTTCGGGCAGTTTGAAAAAAACGAAACCCGTAGTGAATTTATGAAACTCATCAGTACAAAATTGCATTAAATATTGGCGTTATGCCCGAAGTAATCTTACAATTTCAGGAGCCGCATAATGGCGCTTTTATCCTTTTAGAAAATAATGAAAAACAGGGTGAAATGCTATTTGAAATTTCACCGGCAAGCGGCGCTACCGCACATAAAGCAGCACAATTAATTATACGGCATACCGAAGTAAAACCCGAAAATGAAGGTAAAGGATTTGCCAAACTCATGTTTCTTAAAATGATTGCTTATGCAAGGGAAAACCATCTACAGGTTGTTCCGTTTTGCACCTATGTTCTCAGCCAGTTAAAACGAAACCCGGAGCAATACCAGGATGTATGGACCCTATAAGCGCTTGCGTATATGCCGTTTGAAAGCGTTCTTTAAATTTATTTTTTTTCTTTAATCTGAGGTATGGTAAGTTCATCCAAAACGGGTTTATCCAGGCTTTGTAATTGTGGGCTGGAGGAACCAAACAAGTCAAAAATTACCACTTCGTTTTCCCCGTTTTTTAACCAGCAGCCCGGTAAAAACATGGTTTGCGTGGGCCCAATATTCCAATACCTGCCGAGGCAATGGCCGTTAACCCACACTAAGCCTTTATTCCATTTACGCATATCCAAATAAGTATCGGCAGAAAGGGTTGTAGAAAAGCTGCCTTTATAAAAACAGGCTGCATTGGCCTTTGATGCTTTAATGGGATTCCATTGAAGGGGGATATTTACTTCACCTAATGTTATCGGGTAATTGGCCCAGTTTTTCAATACTGTTTTTGTAGGGCCTTCCTCTAAAATAACGCTACCGTGTATGCCTTTGCGGTCGTGAATAAACCGGCCATAGTTAATTCGGCCCGTGCCTTCAACCAGTATTTCAAGCAATGCGGTTTTTTTTCTTGCAGGTATTTCTATTGCCGAATCGCCTTTAATGCGGTCTAATGTGCCGATAAGCGTTTTATCCAGGTACACTAAGGCATAATCGTTCACTTTATGAAATTGTAAAACAGCTTTATTGCCGGCTTTGAGTTTTGTTTGATACAATACGGCGCCATAGGCCTGGTCGAGGTCTTCCATAAGCATCGCCGTATCATTTTGTACCGGTTTGGGTAAGTTGTTCCAAAGAGATGCCTGCTGTGAAAAATGAAAATTAGAAATTTTTTGGGCCGGAATTTCCGCAGGGATAACCGGGATGGTTTCTCCTTCCTGTAAATAATTAGACAAAAGATTACGGATGAGATGAAATTTTTCGGTAGCCTGGCCGGATTCGTTTATGGGTGCATCATAATCATAACTGCTGGTTTGCGGAATAAAGGGCGGCGCATTAGCGCCATTGTAAGTGCCAAAGGTTGTACCGCCATGCGCCATATAAATGCTGAAGGAGGCTTTATGATCCAGCATGTATTTTAAATCTTTCAGTACGTTTTCTGTTACGCCTTTATGATGGGGCTTTCCCCAACTATCAAACCAGCCGGGGTAATATTCGCTGCAAAATAGCGGGCCTTTGGGTTCAACGGCCCTTAATGCTTTAAAACCCCCTTCGGGGTCATCGCCAAAATTTACGGCTGCAAAAATATCCGGCCGCACATCATTCACCAATTGCCAGGGCCCATCGCAGGTAAATAAAGGAACAGTAAAGCCGGCTTCTAAAATATAGTCCCTTATGATGCCGATATACTCTTTATCTTTTCCATAACTGCCGTATTCATTTTCAACCTGAACCATTAAAATGTTTCCGCCGTTGGTAATTTGCATGGGCACCAATTGCTTTCCCACTTCAATTAAATATCTGCGGCAGGCATCCAGGTAAGGTTTGTACCGGGTGCGTATGGCCATATTTTTATCTTTAAGCAACCACCAGGGTAATCCGCCAAAATCCCACTCCGCACAGGAATACGGGCCGGGGCGAAGGATCACATATAAACCTTCCTCCTGGGCTATTTTACAAAATTCAGCCACATTGGCCTGGCCGGTCCAATTAAATTCACCCGGTTGTTTTTCGGTGAAATTCCAAAATAAATAGGCACACACCGTATTTAAACCCATTGCACGAATCATTTGTAAACGATGGCGCCAATATTCTTTGGGGATACGGGCATAATGCATTTCGCCGCAGCGAATAATATAAGGCTTGCCATTCAATAAAAAACTGGAGTCGCCTATGGCAAAGGTTTGCTTACTGCTTTGAGCATTGCCGGGGGTTCCCCAAAGTAAAAAACTTAACAGGATGATGTATCGTATTTTCATAAGCCTTGTAATTTTAAATTGAACGTATGATTCCGGTTGCCTTTACGGGTAATAAAGGTAAACACAAACTCAATATTGATGTTGCGTAATTAAAATTACTTACTTAAGAGCTAAATAGATTGGAATATTCTTCTGCATCGTTAACTTTTTTTAGTGTTCATGGCCTTCTTCGCCGGTATTATTAAGTTTAGCCATCACAAAAAATGCACCCTTTGTAACTACTTTAGCATTATTGGGAATTTCTTTCAGTAATGTGATTTGAGTATATCCCACTTCGGTGGTTCCTTTCACCACCGGAACCATCTCAAATGCCAAACTGCTGTCTTCATTATGATGAAGGGCTTCCTCTTGCTTTGCAGCCTTGTTATTGATATTTTTTTCTTCTTCTTTTTGATGGGGCACAACCCTAAAAATAAAATCCTGCCCATTGGTGTTTACGATGGCTTCGGATGGAATGGCCGGTACATGCGCTTTTGCCAGGCTGATGATGGCCGTTACATTCATGCCGTCAATCAATCCTGTTTTATCGCCCAATACTTTTGCATGAACCGATATAGCCTTGCTTTCGCCCTCAAAAGATGAGCCTAATGAAAATATTTGTGCATCATATTCTTTACCGGGATTATTGGTAAGGGTAAAATGGATGGTTTGATTATCTTTTAATTGCGGAAGGTCTTTTTCATAAACCGACAGGTCGAGATGCAACTGGCTGTTATCCACAATGTCGGCTACAACGGTGCTGATATCTACATAACTGCCCATTTTTACCGGTACATTACTCACAATGCCGCTTATGGGGCTTTTAACAGCCAATACCGAAATTAATTTGCCTTTGCCAATGCCGGAAGGATTGATCCCCATGAGTTGAATTTGCTGTGCTAAGGTTGACCTGAGGTTGCGTAAGGTTTTTAATTCACTTTCTGCCGATTGCAGATTTTTTAACGATCCGGCATTGCCGGCATTTAATTCTTTTTGGCGTTTCACTTCAAGTTCGGCCAATTGAATTTTAGCGCTTACGCCCAAATAATCACTTTGAGCCTGTATAAACTCCGGGTTGCCAATTGTGGCAAGGGTTTGCCCTTTGCTCACTTTACTGCCGGGCTGCACCAGCAATGATTTTATTACCCCGCTGTAAACCGAGTTTACGCTGGCTTTATTTTGATTCGGAACCCTTAGCGTACCGTTTGCTTTTAGCGAAGTGGTGAGCTCTTTATTTTCTATTTGCCCTATTTCCACACCAATGGCTTGCATTTGCTCCAGGGTAAGCGAAGTAGAGCCCGGTTTATCCGGTGTTTCGGAATGTTGCTTTTCTTGTTCATGTTCTTCATGTGCTTCGGTATTGCTTTTACATGCGGGTATTACAAGGAGTATAAAAAGTGCGAAACGTAAATAATTCTTAATGTTCATTTGAATAAATATTATGGTTGGCTGTAAAAATTGTATTGAATTACGGATTGATTATAGGTATTTAAACTTTCCAGGTAATTTTTTTGAATTTCAATAGCCTGGGTTATAAACTGCGATAAATCGGCAAAGCTTATTTCGCCCGCCCGGTATGCCAGCGAAGCGGCTTTAATAATTTCTTCGGCCTGGTTTAACCCGGCGTTTTCGTAAAAGGCCAGCAGGCTGAGGTTTTTCTCAACTTCTAATTTCAATTGTTTTTTTTGTGTGCTGAACACTTGTGCATTGTAATCAAATTGCTGCTGCTGCAATGCCAGTTCTGCATTTGCGGCTTTTACTTTATTTTGATAGGCCTTGCCCGTAAAGAGTGGAAAGGCGGCCGAAATGGAAAACCCGCTATACGGATTTTTTGCGCCCCATAATTTTTGAGAAAAAAACCTCCCGGAAAATTCCGGCTTGTTTTCATTTTTTGTTACCGCAATATAGGCTTCGGCCTTATTTATTTGAAGGGATTGCTGTGCCAGTACCGGGTGCATTCCCGTGTCGGCACCTGCATTGAAACTTAATTTTTCCAACGGTTGTGCAACAGGAAGTAGGGTTTCATCAGTATTGAGTAATTGCCTTAAGGCTTCTTGTTGTATCAGCATATCTTTACTGAGTTGCTTTAATAAAGCCTGCAACTCGTATAATCTTACATTGGCAGAAATACTGTCGAGCCCGGGGCTGTCGCCGGTTTTAACTTTAAGGATTGCGGCAGCCCTAAGCGATGTATATATGCTATCCAGCTTTAAATACAACAGTTGCTTGTTTTGCAGGTACCAAAGTTGGTAATAGGTTTTGTTAAGGTCTCTTTTCAAGCCGGCATCGGTAACGGCATTGGCAAACTGGTAATACTTTACCTGTTGCCGGTAATAGTTTTTTTGAGCTTTATACAACCCCGGCCAGGAGAGCGATTGAGATACGCCTAATTTTAATATCCCGGATGTATGCTCCGGCTGGAAATCTTCATTTTCTGCAAAAAAACCTGTTTTTGGAACAGCGCTTACGGCTTGTTGCTCTGCCCGTATTTTTTTTAGCTGCAGGGCATTGATATTATAAAGTTGATTTTTATGGGTCATTTTCAAAAGTTCTTCATGGTTTACTCGTTTAACAGGTTGTTGCGCCTTTGGAGAAATACTTATCAGGAGAAACACAATTAGGGCAATGCCCCGGTTGATAGGTTTTAAGGTTAATTTATTTTTTCCGGAGAAAATAATATATAAGAGGGGTAATACCACAAGAGTGAGCAGGGTTGCAGAAATGAGGCCGCCAATTACAACCGTAGCCAGTGGTTTTTGCACTTCTGCTCCTGCACCGGTAGATAAAGCCATGGGTATAAAACCGAGGGAAGCCACCGATGCCGTCATAAGTACGGGCCGTAACCGGCTTTTGGTTCCTTCTTTCACTCTTTTCAGGATATCGGTAATCCCTACTTTTTCCAAATGATTAAAGGTGCTGATGAGTACAATACCATTAAGCACGGCAACACCAAACAAAGCTATAAATCCCACACCTGCCGAAATACTAAAAGGCATGCCTCTTAATAATAAAGCAAATACTCCACCAATGGCGCTCATGGGTATTGCCGTAAAAATCAATAAAGCTTCTTTAACGGATTGAAACGTAAAAAACAATAAAATAAAAATGAGCAGTAAAGCTACGGGTAAGGCTATTTGCAACCGCCTGGATGCTTCTTGAAAGTTTTCGAAGGTGCCTCCGTAGGCATAATAATAGCCTGCAGGCAGCAACTTTGCATTATTTAACTTTTCCTGAATTTCTTTTACCACACTGCTAATATCCCGGCCTTTAACATTAAAGCCCACTACCACCCTTCTCTTTCCTTCTTCACGGCTAATTTGTGCCGGCCCTTCCCGGAACGAGATATTTGCAACTTGCGAAAGTGGAACCTGGTTGCCATCATTAGTGGCAATATATAAATTACTTACATCATCAATAGAAGTACGGCTAAGGCTGTCTAAACGGACTACAAGGTCAAATTTTCTTTCATTTTCATAAATAACACCGGCTACTTCACCGGCAAATGCAGTGCTGATGGTATGATTGATATCTTCTATGGATAAGCCATACCCGGCAATTTTAGCACGGTCGTATTGAATGGTGATTTGTGGCAAACCAGTGGTTTTTTCTACCTGCGGATTGGAAATGCCTTTTACCGACTGGATGATTTGGGCAACCCTAGGAGCAAGACGGGCCAGCGTATCGGTATTTTCTCCAAAAATTTTTACAGCAACATCTTGCCTAACCCCGGTCATAAGTTCATTAAAGCGCATTTGAATAGGTTGCGATGCTTCAAAAAATACGCCGGGTATTATTTCCAGTTTTTCAAGCATTAGTGCTGCCAGTTCATTATAATCCCTGGTTGTTTTCCATTCTTTTTTTGGCTTAAGTACTATGATGAGGTCCGTTGCTTCCGGCGGCATTGGATCTGTCGGTACTTCGGCGCTTCCTGTTTTACCTACAACCATTTTTACTTCGGGAAACGATTTTAGGATACGGCTTGCCTGCATGGAGGTTTCCACACTTTGTGATAAAGAAGTGCCCTG
>JAFDZZ010000149.1:956-7378 GCA_018266715.1 Bacteroidota bacterium | reverse complement strand
GTAACTTTGCAGCATTGTTTATTTACATTATATCATGAAAAAAGTTTTACTAACGCTGGTTATATCAACAGGTATTTTTGCAATGGCATTTGCACAAATTGAAAATCCTGTAACCTGGTCGTATAGCGCCAAAAAGGTGGCCGATAAAGTTTATGAATTGCAAATGACGGCCACACTTTCACCGGGCTGGCATCTTTACTCTCAAAATGCAGGTGAAGCACTTTCGGATCCTACCAGTTTTGTATTTGCCAATAACCCGTTGTTTAAGCTTGAAAACAAGGTAAAGGAAACCGGTAAACTGATTTCGGAATATGACCCTACCATGAAAGGCGTATTAAAATTTTATAAAGATAAAGTAACCTTTACCCAAAGGGTTAAAATGAAATCGACTGCGCCAACCGTTGCCAAAGGAACGGTAACTTACATCGTGTGTAACGACCGGAAATGCCTTCCCCCGAAAGATGTTGATTTTTCAATAAAACTTGGAGGAAAATAAAATATTAAAGCCGGCTAAAGCCGGTTTTTTCATACTACAGAAAATCGTTATTATACCGCAACACTGGCCTTTATAGCCGGATGAAACTGGTAGTTTTGTAATTCAAAATCTTCAAACGCAAATTCAAAAATATCCTTTACCTGTGGGTTTAATTTCATTACCGGAAGCGGAAAGGGGCTGCGGCTTAGTTGTAATTTGGCCTGCTCAAAATGATTGTTGTATAAATGGGCATCACCAAAACTATGTATAAATTCACCCGGCTCCATATCACATACCTGGGCAATCATTAAAGTAAGCAGGGCATATGAAGCAATGTTGAAGGGTACGCCTAAAAACACATCTGCACTACGCTGGTAAAGCTGGCAACTTAATTTTCTTTTTCCATTTGGCAGTAACGAAGTATAGAATTGAAATAAGCAATGGCAGGGCATTAAATGCATTTTAGGCAAATCGGCCACATTCCATGCGCTAATAATTAGCCTCCTGCTGTCGGGGTTGGTTTTGAGTTGTTGGATCAACTCTTTTACCTGGTCGGTTGTATTGCCATCTGCACCTTCCCAACTGCGCCATTGTTTGCCGTACACCGGGCCAAGGTTACCTTGTTCATCAGCCCATTCATCCCAAATGCTCACGTTGTGTTCTTTAAGCCAGGCAATATTGGTATCGCCTTTTAAAAACCAAAGTAACTCGTAAATAATACTTTTAAGATGTGTTTTTTTTGTAGTAACCAACGGAAAGCCTTCGCTTAAGTCAAACCGCATTTGGTAGCCAAAAACACTTCGTGTACCTGTACCGGTGCGGTCTTCTTTATCTGCACCTTGTTTTAAAATGTGCCCCAGTAATGAAAGGTATTGTTGCATAGTTGCAAGTTAACCGGATTTGTTGGGCATCGCATAAAATATTATAAACACTGTGCATAAAGATTTTTTGGAATTCCAAACGGCTCTAATTGGGTTTAGCCTAACCGTATTTATAAAATAAAAAAATCCGGTTGAATTTCAACCGGACTATAAAAAGTTTTTACCTTATTGAATAACTTCCGCCATAGTTTTCCCAATATCAGCGGGGCTGGCAACAACATGAATTCCACATTCGCCCATAATTTTCATTTTGGCAGCAGCGGTATCATCAGCGCCGCCAACAATTGCGCCGGCATGGCCCATTCTGCGACCGGGAGGAGCAGTTTGGCCGGCTATAAAACCTACAACGGGTTTTTTATTTCCTGTGCTTTTAATGTAATGTGCGGCTTCGGCTTCCATTCCCCCGCCAATTTCTCCAATCATCACAATGGCATCCGTTTCCGGATCGTTCATAAATAATTCAACCGCCTGCTTTGTGGTAGTACCAATTATGGGGTCGCCACCAATTCCTATCGCCGTTGAAATTCCTAATCCAACTTTGGCCACCTGGTCTGCGGCCTCATAAGTGAGTGTTCCGCTTTTGGATACAATACCGATTCTACCTTTTTTAAAAATAAAACCCGGCATAATACCCACTTTGCATTCATCGGCAGTAATAATTCCCGGGCAATTGGGGCCAATAAGCCTCGTACTGCTGTTTTGTAAATAATTTTTTACTTTCACCATATCCTGCACCGGAATGCCTTCGGTAATGCAAACCACAAGGGCAATTCCTGCTTCTGCAGCTTCCATAATGGCATCGGCGGCAAATGCCGGTGGTACAAAAATGATGCTTACATCGGCGCCGGTTTTTTTAACGGCATCGGTTACGGTATTAAACACGGGTTTCTCCAGGTGTAAACTGCCTCCTTTGCCCGGTGTAACACCACCTACTACTTTTGTGCCATATTCCAGCATTTGTGTTGCATGAAAAGTGCCTTCGGTACCGGTAAATCCCTGAACGATTATTTTACTGTTTTTATTTACTAAAACTGACATGCGTGCCTATTCTGATTTAAAAAATTTGCGCAAAGATAAGATAATGAATTGTAACCGCCTGCCTTGTTTACTTTCGGCCAGGGTAGGTCTTTAAAGCTTCTTCCAGGCAATCCATGGCTTTGTTTATGGCTTCAATATTTAATACATACGCCAGCCGCACTTCATCTTTTCCCAAGCCCGGGCTGCTGTAAAACCCGGTTGCAGGCGCCAGCATAACGGTAGCCCCATTATGGCTGAAATGCTCCAGTAACCATTGGCAAAATAAATCACAATCATCAATGGGCAACCGGGCCATGGCATAAAAAGCGCCACCCGGGTTTGGACAAAAAACGCCTTTCATTGCATTTAACCGGCTAACAATTACATCTCTTCTTTTAAGGTATTCTGCCCGGGTATGTTCAAAATAATTATCCGGCAGATCAACGGCTGCTTCGCCGAGTATTTGTGCAAAAGAAGGTGGGCTTAACCTTGCCTGTGCAAATTTCATTGCTGCATTTAATACTTCTTTGTTTTTGGTGATAAATGCACCTATGCGGCCCCCGCAGGCGCTATATCGTTTACTGATGGTATCCATTAAAATAACATGCTGCTCGGCGCCTTTTAAATGCATGGCGCTGGTATGCGTGCCTTCATAACAAAACTCCCGGTACGCTTCGTCGGCAAATAAATAGAGATCGTGTTTAAGTACAATTTCCTTTAAGGTATCCATTTCAGAAGCGCTGTAAAGATAGCCGGTAGGGTTATTGGGGTTGCAGACCACAATGGCTTTGGTTTTTGGCGTTATGGCTTTTTCAAATTCTTCAATAGGTGGCAGGGCAAAACCGTTTTCAATGCTGCTTTTTATAGGCACCACTTTTACGTCGGCCTGTATGGCAAAGCCATTGTAATTGGCATAAAAGGGTTCGGGTATAATGATTTCATCCCCGGCATCCAGGCAGGCCATACAACCGAAAAGTATGGCCTCACTGCCGCCTGTGGTGATAATAATATCGTTTGAGGTTACCTCAATGTTGTTTTTAGCGTAATAGCTCACTAATTTTTTGCGGTAGCTTTCATTTCCTGCGCTATGGCTATATTCCAAAACGGTAAACCGGCTGTTTTTTACGGCATCCAGGCAGGCTTTGGGTGTTTCAATATCGGGCTGGCCAATATTTAAATGAAAAACCTGTATGCCCTTTTTCTTTGCCGCTTCGGCATAAGGCACAAGTTTGCGAATGGGTGATGCAGGCATTTCATGCCCACGCTGGCTAATTTCTAACATAAGGCAAATTTAGGCTTTTCCCTATCTCCATAATTTTTTTAGAATAAGTATTAAAGGATCAAAAAAAGACGGTACGCATTGTTTCCCGTAATTTATTTTTTAGCATTTATGTAATGGATGGTATTTCTTCATCCATACTGCAACCGGGAAGAAGAGAAACCGTTTCCCCATTTATTAATTGTTAAAATAGTGTTATGAAGAAATTACTATTGTTTTTGTTTATTACCGCCTCTATTAAATTTTTATGGGCTCATCCGCCGGAAGCACCGCTTACCAGCAATGCAACATTAAATACCGTAACTGTTTTTAGGAGCGGCGCTGAGTTAAACCATTCTGCCAATGCCTCCTTAAAGTCCGGGAGTAATGAACTGGTAATTGAAGGCTTAAGCAGTTATGTAAACATCAATAGCATCCAGGTGAATTGCCCGTCTGCAGTAACTATCCTGGGAGTGGAGTTTAGTAATAATTACTTAGGCGAAGAAGCGATAAGCCCTGCGTTGAAATTGCTAAAAGATTCGGCTGAAACGATTAAAAACGAAATATTGAAAATTAATGTATGGATTAACACCTCCAATGATTTGATAAGCATTTTAAACAATAATAAGGAGGTTAAAGGCGCAAACGCTAATCTTTCGGTAGCAGAGCTGGACAAACTAGTAAAATTTTATGAAGCCAAATCCATTGAAGTTCAAAACCGGCTCATCAGTTATAATCACAAAAAAATCAAGCTGCAGCAAAACCTTGATAAAGTGAATACACAAATACAGGAAGAGCAAAAGAAAAACACCAAATCGGGTGGGCGGCTTATTTTGCAACTCTTTTCGGCCATGCCCGGAAATTATGATTTTAAAATTTCCTACATTTCTCAAAACGCCTATTGGGTGCCCTATTACGATATAAAAGCCGAGAATATAAAAAGCCCGTTAAAGTTTATATATAAAGCAAAAATCTCCCAAACCACCGGTATTGATTGGAAAAAAGTGAAAATGTCTATTTCTACAGCCACCCCTTCTGCATTAGGGAATGCGCCTGTTTTATCCACCTGGTTTTTGGGTTTTATAGATCCCATTCATACCATGAATATGAATTTGAAAAAGCAAAATTCCATTCAAAGTTTTGCAGATGATAGTAAGGCATTAAGCGAAGTGGTGGTTACCAGTGCGGTAAAGGTAAGAGGTGCGGCATCCGTTTCCGGATCAAATGAGCCGCTGTATATTGTAAATGGCAATATTATCAGTAAGGAAGATTTTTCAAAAATCACACCTGAGGCTATTAAAAGCACCGAAGTGTTAAAGCGGGAAAATGCCACAGCCATTTACGGATCGGCGGCAGTGAATGGCGCAGTAGTGGTGACTTTAAAAGACGGGCTTGAAGATTTTATCACCGTTTCCGAAACGGAGCTGGATTTAAGTTACGACATTGACATCCCGTTTGATGTACCCACAAATGGTAAAGCACAAATTGCAAGCCTTAAAGAAATGGAAGTGCCTTCAACGTATAAATATTATGCAGTTCCCAAGTTATCAAGAGACGCCTACCTGCTGGCCGAAGTGGCCAACTGGCAAACCCTGAATTTGTTACCCGGTGAGGCCAATATCATTTTTGAAGGAACCTATATTGGCAAATCCTTTATTGACCCTTCCAGTACCAACGATACGCTCAACCTCACACTGGGCGTAGATAAACGTGTGGTGATTAAGAAAGAAAAATTGGTTGACTTTAGCAGTGTTAAATTTATTGGAACCAATAAAGTGCAAAATATGTTGTACGAAATTTCGGTGAAGAACAATAAAAAAGAAACCATACAACTTTTATTGAAAGATCAGTTTCCCATAAGCACACATAAAGATATTGAAGTGCAGCAAACCGAAAGCAGTGGGGGAGCGGTGAATATAGAAACCGGGGTGGTCAGCTGGAAAATTTCAATTGCTTCGGGCCAGGTTGATAAAAAAAGAATTGGCTATAGTGTGAAATATCCAAAAGGGAAAAGGATAAACCTGTAAGTTTCTCCCCGGAATTAAATGGGCAACCGGTTTTAAACGGTTGCCCTTTTTTTTAACCAGTAGAGCGGCAGGGCTTTGTTCATACTGTTTTGCCGATATTTGCAGCCTTAATAACAAGACTATGATTGAAACGGCATTTATTTTTGATATGAACGGCACTATGATAAACGATATGCACTTTCATGAAGAGGCCTGGCATAAAATATTAACCGAAAAGCTGGGCGCCAAAATGAGCCGTGAGCAAACCAAAGAGCAGATGTATGGAAAAAATGAGGAATTGCTGGAACGGGTTTTTGGAAAAGATAAATTCACATGGGAAGAAATGCATGCCTTATCGCTTGAAAAAGAAAAAATATACCAGGCAAATTACTGGCCAAGCCTTAAACTTATTAAAGGTCTTGATACGTTTTTTGAAAAAGCGTATAAAGAAAATATTCCCATGGCTATTGGAACCGCTGCCATACCGTTTAATGTAGATTTTGTTTTGGATAATTTAAAACTTCGTAAATATTTTCAAGCCATAGTAACAGCAGATGATGTACCGGTGAGCAAACCCAACCCGGATGTTTTTTTGAAATGTGCCGATTTATTGAAAGTACCCTGCAAAAACTGTATAGTATTTGAAGATTCGCCAAAAGGTGTGGAAGCCGCAAAAAATGCCGGGATGAAAGCCGTTGCCATTACCACGTACCACCGTGCAGATGAATTTGAAAAGTTTGGGAATGTATTGTTTGTAATTGAAGATTATCTTGACCAAAACCTAA
>JAFDZZ010000149.1:0-778 GCA_018266715.1 Bacteroidota bacterium | reverse complement strand
ATATTCAGATTTTTTTAAACTGATAAATGAGGATACGTTTACTCTTTATTATTATTTTTTGTTCCATCATTCGAATCGGCCAGGGACAGGTAGCAACATCGTACCAGTTTATTGATACATTGTTACCTTATAATCCACTTATAGCCGTGCCGGGTACCACTCCTGCGGCAATTTTTGATACCGGATGGGATGATAAAAACACCATGGTGTTAACGCTGCCTTTTGCATTTTTTTATAATGGCACCACTTATCCTTCAGGAACCATAGTGGGTTTGGATACCGATGGATGGATAACTTTTGCGCCTGCATTTATGACGGGTGTTGGTGTGGGAGGCTCCTGGGTGTCGGCAGTAAATTCTTCCGGTGCATATTTATTTGGAAGTGGAAACAATAATGGATTTGCAGGTTTTGATATTGATCTAAAGTTTCAGCGGTATTCACCCGTGGTGGGTAATTTGGTTAATGCCAGCAGGTATGTAACCGGCATTACCGGAACCGAATGGGATAGCTTAAAAGTGGGTACCCGGCTGGAAGGCCCTGGAATACCTAATGGTACCGTTATTCGTACCATAAGTGTTGCAACCAATACTTTTGAAATGAGTACGGCTGCTACCGCCACTATTTCTAATGCAAGTATTACTCCCTGTACGGGTCTTTATAGCGGCGTTAGGGGATCGGCGCCTAACCGGGAGTTTGTTATTCAATGGGTGAGTGCAAAAAAGTACAAGTATGTTTCCTTCCCGGATTCGGAAGAAGATATCAATTTTCAAATGATATT
>JAFDZZ010000148.1 GCA_018266715.1 Bacteroidota bacterium | reverse complement strand
ATACTTCTGTAAGCTTCCCCAAATCACATGAAAAGGGTTATTCATTACTACATATGCATTTAAGATTATCCTGTCGTTATTCACTAAAAACTTCAAAGCTTCAATAATTATATCTTTATAATGATCTTTCTCAAGCACGGGTTTCCATTGGTAAATAGTTGAAGTGAAAAATACAGGTCATTCAATAGGATATGTTTGTGGCATAGTGATAAAATTTGGAAAAAGTTTGTAGCTTTATACAAGTGGCCTCGCAGGTCAGGAGACCTGGCGAGGGCCTCTCAAAGGAGATTGGTGGCCACCTAAGACGGCGAAAAATATGAAAAAGCTGAATGAAGTTCACGATAGTAATAGCGACATCACAAAGACGAACCGATTGGCTCATAAACCGAAGTTTGACTTCTGTTTACAGACAAATTGGAATTGACAAGTCTGAATGGAATCTTTTCGTTGTTGACGACAACGAAAATGAAAGTGAGTTTTTTGAAATCAAAAAACGAATAGAACTTCTACGAAACAACTTACATCTTAACTACACAGAATTTCCGACAACCGTTTTGAAAAACACACGAACCCGATATATGTCGGGAACAGGTGCTTGGAACACAGGAATTTTTGAAGCCCATAGACTTTTCCCAAATGGCTTTGTAAGCATTTTAGACGATGATGACGAATATTTGCCAAATTATTTAACTGATTGCGTAACCGCAATCAACGAAAACGCTGTTGCGGTTTTTCAGCGTTTAATTTGGCAAAATGACGACACATCAACTATGAACGTTGATTTGACAAAAGACCAATTAACGGCTGAAAATTTTTTTATTGGAAATCCGGGCGTACAAGGCAGTAATATGTTTTTCAAAACGCAAAGTCTTGTTGATATTGGTGGTTTTGACGAAACCCTGCCAAACACAACCGACCGTGATTTGATGATTCGTTTTCTTTGGAGAAACGACTTGAACAATATCACGGTTTTAAAAAACATTGGCGTAATTCATTACAACCACAAAAAACAAAAAGTAAACAATGACATTCAACGAAAACAACAAGGATTGGATTTGTTTTACCAAAAATACAAAGTCCATTTTTCAGAAAAAGCTTATCAAAAATCACTTGCAAGAGCAAAAGCATTTTTTAATTACAATCCGAAAGAACAAATCGTAATTTGTATGCCGTTGAAGAATGCCGAAAAAACAGCAAAAAATGCCGTTTTTTCCGTATTGCAACAGGTCAATACAAAACGTGAAATTGTGTTGCTAATCGGAAATGATAATTCAACAGACAATTCAGAAACAATATTGAAAGAAATTACTTCGCAAAATCACAATGTTGTTTTGTTGAATGTAAATTTTGGAAATGCGTATTTAAACAGAAATTATTTGAACGAGTACGCACGAACAAATTACCCGAATTGCGTTTTAATTGGCAGACTTGATGCTGATGATGTGATTTACAATGAAAATACAATTAGCGAAATTGAGAAGTTGTTTGACGATAACAATTTTGATGTTTTGATTTGCGGTAACAAGCAAGTAAAAGAAAGAGTTGTTTTAGAGTGGCAAAATAAACCAAGCAAAAAACTATTGCAAGATGATTTTCTTCTGAGCCAACTTTTTGAAATGACTCAAGGGAATCCGAAAGCTGAACTGCCCTCTTGTAACACGTTCATAAAGCCAACGATAAAAACAGAATATCCCGATAAAGCAAGTGCAGAAGATCATTGGTTTACGGTTCTGTTGCTCTTGCAAAAAGAAAAACTAAACATTTTAATTGACGAAAATTTGCTTTATTGTTTTTATTCTTTGGATGGCTTTGCAACGCACAGCAATAAGAAAACAAACAACTACATTAAGAGCAGAACCAAATTATATAAATTCTATCAAGAGAATAAATGAGTAGAGAAAACAATGGAATAGCGATTTTGAATAAAAACTTTCCTCAAATAACATTTCGTTTTTTGGGCAAAGGAAAATCGTCTGTTGTGTTTACTGATGAAACTTCGGTTTATAAAGTTTTTCTTTTAGAAAAATATGAAGCACTTGGTTACAAACGAAACATATTATACAAAATTCAAGCGAACAAAAGCAAGTTTGAAAATTCAAAATTCTTTTATCCAATTCAACAAATCATTGAAGTAAACAACGATTGTTTTATTCTCATTTACCCATTTGAAAAAAGTGAACCTTGTACAGCATTTGAAAAAATTGAAATTCAAAATTTCTTAGTGGAAAATTGGCAAAAAAGGCTGATTTTTCAAGACATAAAACCCGAAAACTTTGTTCGAGTAAATGGGAAACTAAAATGGATTGACTACGATCCCGACAAGTTCACAGATAATTTGTTTTTGAATATGGCTGTTCGTGGTTTTATCTATGCAAAATATACAAACGAAAGCCCATCATTTATAAACAAACTTTGTCGTAGTGCAATCAATAATTTTGATTTACCCGAGTTAGAAGGCTTGCAAGAATTTGTAAATAGGTTGTTTGCAAAAATCATATTTCAAGAAAGTCAAATAGAAATAGAACAAACAGGAAATTGCAAATCTGTAAATGATGTTACAGAAATTGAAAACGGTGGAATATTCAAATTGCCATATCACGACAAATTCAATGCAGAAAAAGTGTTTTGGCAACTCAACAAAAGGAAAATTTATCTTGAAACAGTTGGCTTTGACAATCTCAAAATTGATAGCAATAACTATTTTTCACCTGAAAATATAATTCTGAAGACACAACAGATTGTTGAGCCAAAACAAAAAGTTTCATTGATTGTAAAAGCTTGCGTTCAAGATTCAGAAATTATTTATGAAGCCGTAAAACACATTGTACGCCAACTCTCATTTCCAAATGTTTTTGATGAAAAGGTTTTAGCGTTAGACATTCGCCAAGCTGACTTTTTACGAGAATATAAAGCAAAAAATACTTGGGAAAAACTGATTGAAGAATCACAAAAATTAGTTGATGATTTTGTTATTGATAAGTTCATTTTTCCTACCGAAAACGATTTTAAAAGTATCAATCATAAATGGTTTGGAATAGAAACCACCGCAACGCACACAAATCAAAAAGTTCCCGTTACAGCACAACTATACGCATTTGAGAAAGCCAAAAATGATTTGGTTTTACAAGTTGATTGTGATGCAATGATTGGCAAATTGTCAAAAGAACATTCGTTTCTTGATGATATGATTTCGGAACTTGACAAGAACACAAGTGTTTTGTCGGTTGGTTTCAATATTTACAAAGGAAAAGAAACTTCGTTTACTTCATATTTTGGTTTTGAAAATGGAGGTTTTGTTCCCGAAGTTCGTTTTTGTTTGCTCAAAAAAAGTAGAATTGAAAAAGTATTGCCGTTACAAGACGAAATAGTTGAAAATGCCTTTAAATTTAGTTGGTATAGAGCATTGGAACAACATCAAAAACAAACGAAAACTTGCTCTATTCGTGGTGGCGACAGCCGTTCATTTTTCATTCACCCACATAATTTCAAAAAAACGGATAAAGATGTTTGGTTTACCACACTTGACAGAGTTGAACAACTTCAAATTCCCGAAAAACAAATAAACGAATTTGATTTAGCAGGTTCGTATTATGATTGGACTATTTCAAAACGCAATGAAAAATTAGTTGTTGTGTCGTGTTTTCGGAACATTCCGCTTTCAAGGTTTTTGCGTTTTTGGTATTCATTGACAAGTCAAACAAATCAAGATTGGGGACTTGTTTTGATTGATGACGCTTCCGAAAACGGAATTAGTCATTTCATTAAAGAACTCATAAAGCCATTTCAAAACAGAATTACGTTTATTCAAAATCGTTTTCGTGTTGGCGTTGCTCAAAACACATACAAAGCAATCCATTATTTTATGGAAAATAAAGAAAGCGTTGTTTGCGTTCTTGATCCTGATGATGCAATAATCGGCAAAAATGCCCTGAAAAACGTCTTTGAAAAATACAGCTTTTTTGGTGCTGATGTTGTAATTGGCAAAATGTACCGAACTGATAAACTTCACGCACATTACAAATACACGCCTAATTTTATCAATCCAAGATTGTATGGCGGAAACGTTTGGCAACATATCAGAAGTTTTAAAAAATATCTGTTTGACAGCTTAAGTCTTGACGATTTGAAAATTGCAAATGCCATCCAACAAAAAGATGATATTTTATTGGCAAAACGTTTTAGTCAAAAAATGGTTTTCCCTGTGCATTGTTGGGATTTCACTTATATGATTCCGATTGTAGAAATGGCTGAAAATCCGATGTGGATAAATCATTTCAATGTTTTTTATGACAGAACCACAACTAACAACACAGAAATCAAACAAAGAAAGGGAAAAATAATTTCGGAAATACTTGCCAAACCAAGTAAATCAAAACAAGATATTTTAAAAGGACGAAAAACATTTTTGCCTAATCTAAATCAAATTGAAATTGACATTACCTACGAATGTAATTTGAAATGTATCAACTGCAATCGTTCTTCTACACAAGCACCAATCAAAGAAGGAATGACATTTGAACAAATTGAAAATTTTGTTCGTGATAGTATTGAACTGAATAAAAAATGGAAGTTGATTAACTTGCTTGGAGGCGAACCGAGTATTCATAAAGATTTTTTAGAAATCGTGCATCTGATTTTAAACGAATACATCGTTAAACATTCATACGATACTATTTTGCAAGTTACAAGTAACGGATTTGGTGAATTAGTGCAAGAACGGTTATCAAAACTTCCTAAACACCAAAACTTGATTATTGATTATGCTTCATTCAAAGAAGAGCGAACAGTTCCCTACTTTTCGCCTTTTAATGATGCACCCATTGATAATCCAAACGGCAACGAAAAAGAATATCACAAAGGTTGTTGGGTAACTTCCTATTGCGGAATTGGCTTAAATCAATTGGGGTATTACCCGTGTGGTGTTGCGGGGGGAATTGACCGAGTTTTTAAACTTAATTTAAACGTTCAGTCTTTGAAAAATGTTGATGAAAGTATTGCACGATATTTGGACACTTTTTGCCGTTTTTGTGGCAACTTTTCGGATTACGAAAGCAATGCAGGAAATTTTATTCCAAGAAATGAAAAGTCAGCTTTGACAAAATCAATAATGTCAGAAACGTGGAGAAACGCATATAAAAAATACAATGGGAAATAAACGAGTTATTTTACTTTTAAGCGGTGGTATTGATTCTACAACTTTGCTTGCAAAACTTTCAAGTGAAAACTATGAAATTGTTGCAGTAAGTTTTCATTATGGACAAAAGCATAGAATTGAACTAAACTACGCAAAGAAAAATGCTGAAAAGTATAGAGTAAAAAAACATCACATAGTTGAGTTGGATAAATTCCTTTTCAAATCTTCGGCATTGGTAAATCATGAAATTGATATTGCTACATACGAAAACAACGAATTACCCAAAGGACAAGTAAACGAGTATGTTCCGTTTAGAAATTTACTTTTCATTAGCACGGCTTTGAGTTTGGCAGAAACAATGAAGATAGACGAAGTTTATTTAGCGTTTAATAGTGATGATAGTTGCAACTTTTGGGATTGTAAAACTGATTTTGTTGAGAAAATAAACGCAATAGCAATATCAAATTCATCTATTCAAATAAAAACACCATTCATCAATTTTTCAAAAATAGAAATTATAAAATTAGCACAACGACTAAATGTTGATTTGAAAAGTACAATTACTTGTTATCAACCAAATGAAGCAACTGAATGTGGGGTTTGTTTGAGTTGTGTAACTAAACGAAAAGCGTTAGAAAATGCCTAAATCCGAAATAATACTTGTAATAGGCGGAGCAGGTTTTATTGCACAACTGCTAAAAAAAATAAGTTGGTAAAAACTAGTTGTATTTGCTATGTTTTATGATAGACAGTTTTTTTTAGCACTGTAAAAAAATAAAAAATTACAGTGGCTTATTTTGTGCGTATCTTAGTTTTGCAACAAGCACATGCATTGGACGAAACCGGCTAGCCGGCCTTGCGGGCTCCCCTGCGGAGGCGAGCAAGCTCGTACCTTATCGCCGTCAGCCCGGGACTTCGTCAAGCGCCGCTTTGTACGTCACCCGACTGGAAATAGCGTAACAGTTTAACCCCTTCTGAGAACTGCTGAACTATATCAAAAATTTTGCAAAACTTTAATACG
>JAFDZZ010000147.1 GCA_018266715.1 Bacteroidota bacterium | reverse complement strand
ATTACATTGCGTATTTCCAAAATTTGATTGGGGTCCAGTCCGCTGGTGGGTTCATCTAAAATCAATACATCGGGATTATGCAATAAGGCGGCAGCAAGGCCTACACGCTGCTTATATCCTTTACTTAGTTGCCCTATTTTTTTGTGTGCTTCGGGGGTAAGGCCTACCGTAAGCAGCACTTCGTCTATTCGTTTTTTGGGATGGGGCAGTTGATGGATACCGGCTATAAAATTCAGGTATTCTTTCACATACATGTCAAAATACAAGGGATTGGCTTCGGGCAGGTAGCCAATTTTTTTCTTGCTTTCTATCCCGTTTTCTGTAACCGGTATTTCACTTACTTTAATTTCGCCGGCATCAGCAGCCAGATAGCCGGTAATCATTTTCATAGTGGTGGATTTACCTGCGCCGTTGGGGCCTAAAAAACCTACAATTTCCCCTTTATTAACCCGGAACGAAATATCATCTACGGCTTTCTGCTTTCCGTAATTTTTAGAAAGGTGCTGAACGGTAATGGACATAATACAATTTATACTTAAAAATACGGTAAATAGGGTTGATGTATTCCTAAGCCTATGCTTAAATCTTATGGCTTATCGCCGGGTTTATTCCTTCTACGGTTAAAATTGGGGTTTCCGCCTTGCGGGCCTCTGTTGGGGCGGCCGCTTTGAGGGCTTGCTGGTTTTTGCTGCCCTTTTTGCTGATGGAGCTGACCGGAAGTTTTTTGATCGGGCCTTCGATTTTTGTTTTGGGGTTGTTGCTGCCGGCTGCGCTCTTTATCCCTGCGTTTGCGGCTATTTTTTTCCAGGCTCCTGAGGCTTATTTGCCCAACAAGATCGGCATACTCAGGCTCCACTTCTTTGGGTTTTCCCGAAACCACTTCTGCGGTTTCTAATTCTTCGGGCCTGATGCCCTCCCGGTTTTGCTGCTTAATGCGTTTTACCGTTTCTATGGCCAGTGGATATTGTATATTACTATCTGCCATGGTGTACCACATCAGGTTTTTAAAAATATCTTTCTTTGCTAAAAAAGCTCTTCCTTTTGCCAGTTCCAGCATATCGGCATCATTTGGAAAAAATTGCAAGGCATCCAAATAGGTATCTAACTCATAATTAAGGCAACACTTTAACCGCCCGCACTGGCCGCTTAATTTAGCCTGGTTAATGCTTAAATTTTGATAACGGGCCGCATTGGTGTTTACACTTTTAAAATCGGTAAGCCAGGTACTGCAACAAAGCTCCCTGCCGCAACTGCCTATACCACCCACTTTGCCGGCCTCCTGCCTTGCACCTATTTGGCGCATTTCCACTTTTACTTTAAACTCGCCGGCATACAATTTTATGAGTTCTCTAAAATCCACCCGGTCATCGGCTATATAAAAAAAAGTTGCTTTTTTACCATCGGCCTGTATTTCCACTTCGGCCATTTTTAACTCCAGCTTTAATTGCCTGGCAATGGCCCGGCTCCGAATAAGCACTTGCTTTTCCCTTGCTTTGTTCTCTTTTAGTTTTGCCAAATCGGTATCGTTGGCCCTTCGCAATACTTTTTTAATATCCGGGCTTTTTTCATCTAAATTATTTTTCTTCAATTGCAGGCGCACCAGTTCGCCGGTGAGGTTTACGGTTCCAATGTCGAAGCCGTTAACGCCTTCTACAGTAAGTAAATCGCCTTTATCATAATAGTGTAATGTGGTATTTCTGAAGAAATCTTTACGGCTACCGTTATTAAAGCTGAGTTCAATTATTTTACAGTTGCTCTCCGGGTCACTAAACGGCAAATTGGCCAGCCAATCAAATGCATTAAGCCTATTGCAACCCCCGCTCGAACAACCGCCCAAGCTGTTGCATCCGCCATTTTTACCCGAACCACAGGAACCACAAGACATATACTAATATCGTTGACTTAAAAATTATGAACAAAACGGGTTTGTTCTTTCGTTAAAATTTAACTGAGAAGGATGGGATGGAGCCGAAATAAAGCGTACACTAAGCCCAACTTATAGGGGTAAAAACACTTACCCAGCCTCAATTTTAAAAAATAACCTTTAAGGCCTGCTATTTGAGAATATAGAGTTGAAAGCTTACTTACATCTTAAAATAATAACCACCTCACTGCCCATTCATCCCTCAGTTGACCAAAATTAATGATTTATTGCGAATGATGTGCGATAACTTAATGGTAAGTGCATGAAAAAGGATTTTTGCATTAGCATTTCGTTCAATATAATAGCTGGCATGGTCCAGTTCGTTCATTATGGCTTCTTTTTGATCCAGGGAACAAATTTTATTGAGCTTAACAGCCATTTCAAAGGTTGAAGTGAGGGTTTCGTCAGCATTGAAGCCCTGTGGGCCCAGCACTTCAATCCTTACCGCTTCTTCCAATAATCTCAAAAAGTATTTTAAGAATTGTTTTTGTTTTTCCCTGCCCAGTTTTGCGGCTTCTTCCACCCATTTTACCTGTGCTACCGGGCCGGATTTTACTATTGCATTTAACCCATCTCTCAGCAAACCTTCCCAATCATCTTCACCTGAATTTTGTACATGCAGCAAAGCTTCTCTAAAATTTCCGTCACTTATAGAAGCTAATTGCAAGGCCTTATCCGGGGATAAATCTTCAAATTGGCTTTCAAGCGCCCGGGCAATAGCGCCGTCTTGTAGCGGTGGTAACTTTATTAATTGCAAGCGACTAAGTATTGTAGGCAGGATTAAGGCATCGTTTTCTGCCACAAAAATAAAAACGGTGTTTGGAGGGGGTTCTTCAATAAGCTTGAGCAGTTTGTTTCCTTCAGCGCCCAGGTATTCAGGCATCCAAAGAATTAGAATTTTATAACCGGCCTCAAAACTTTTAAGGCTCATTTTATGCACTATTTCATTGCACTCTTTGGCCGTAATATTTCCCTGCTTATTTTCTGCCCCAATAAATTGCAACCAGTCGTAAGCGTTGCCATATGGTTTTTCAACAATAAAATTCCGCCATTCTGTGATATAATCGGTGCTGAGCGGTTGCTCGCCTGGTTTTTTGGTTACTACGGGATAGCAAAAATGGATATCGGGATGGATCAATTTTGAAGATTTGATACAAGCCGGGCAAATGCCGCAAGAATCATTAAGCGGTTCATTGTTATTGTGGCCGGTTGATGGTTGGGGGTCTTCGGCAAATAATGACGGCGCCTGTGAGGCTCCTGGCTTACCGTTTACTTTTTCGCAAACGATATATTGAGCAAAAGCCTGTGCCAAATTTAAAGCACCGCAGCCCTCTCTTCCCAAAAACAACAGTGCATGACCCAGCCGGTTTTGATGCACCATTTTTACCAGTTGATCTGAAACCTCTTTTTGACCGATAATAGCAGAAAATTGCATAGCTGCAAATTGAGCATTTTTTAAATGCCCTGCAAATTAAAATGAGTGGATGTTAATAAAGGATTGGCACAAATAACGAATTATAATTTTGACAGAATTGCAGGATCCATGGGTGTAACCTTGCTTCCAAAATGAGCAAGGAGTTTCCCTTCTTCATCCAGTAAAAACTTATTGAAGTTCCAACTCACTTCCGCATCCAAAACATGATTTTTTTCTTTATGGGTGAGCCATAAATAAATGGGCGCAATATCATCGCCTTTTACCGATATTTTTTGGGCCATAGGAAATGTAACGCCATAATTTTGGGTGCAGAATGCTTTTATTTCTGTATTGCTGCCCGGCTCCTGGTTCATAAAATTGTTGGCGGGGAAGCCCACGATCACCAACTTGTCTTTATATTTTTCATAAAGTTCTTCCAGCTCTTTATACTGTGGCGTATAACCGCACTTTGAAGCGGTATTCACAATGAGGATTTTTTTTCCTTTGAAATCAGAAAAATGAATGTTGCCCCCCTCTAAAGCCGGTACCGAAAATTGGTAAACAGATGCTGAGGATTTTTCCTGTTGTTTTTGCGCTGTTGTGGCAACGGCGTTTCCAGCCTGTTGATTGCAGGCAGACATTATAAAAGCCAAAACAATAATACTTGTTTTCATAAAAATTTATAGTTTAACCCGTTCCTGGTGGTTTTTACTGTTTTTCGTAACAGCCGATATCGGTAGCGCCAATGCTCCGGTTATTATTATCCAAATCGGCTCCAAACGAGGTGCCGGTGCCGGTATCTATTGCCGGGGACCCATCCGATAAATGAAAATCAAATACATTATCGGCAATTTCAGTAACTGCAAAAACAGGGTCAGCATTGGGCAGACAGGCAGTAAGCGTACAATATTGTGGTTCGTTACCTTTAAAAATACTATTCACCATGTTTATGTTAAACGGTAAATTGCCCTCTTTGGCTGCCTCAAATTCATTCAATACATTAGTTTCGCTTCCCCAAAAAATACAATTGGTAAAGTTTGCATCCAGTGCGGCATAAACGGTACTGTTGTTTTCTACGGCAAAGTCCTGCAAAACCGTACCCGGCTCGGTATGGGAAATATAAACGGTAGGATAAGCGGCCACCGTACAGTTGGTGAAAAAATACGTTCCGCCTTTTTCTATACGCAGGTTTTTTTTGCAATTGCTGATTAAAGAATTATTGATGTTTATAAAACTATTCTTTGCATATAGGCCGGCTTCATAGGCATTGTGAATGATGGTTTGTTGCAGTGTAAGTTTTGGGTTGGCATTCACAGAAGGGTTTATAACCGAAATGGCGTTTACTGCATTTTTAACCTGGGCAAAAACCAGGCTATTGTCTTTACTGTTATCGGTAAACCGGATTCCTTTCCAGCCTGCAGGATAGTGGCTATAGGGCTCATCCAACCGGTCGCCGGCAAAAATAACCGGCGCATCTTTTGTTCCGTTTACCTGCAAGGTTCCATTCACTGTGATTTCTGCATTAGATGCACAATACACCCTTACGCCCTCGGCCAGGCTTAGGGCTATATTTTCATTTACCGTAAGCCCGCCTATAATCACATAAGGCAAAGGGCTGTTCCAAAAAGTATTGGCAGCGATGGATTCATTTACCAAAAAATTGGCATTGCGGCCGTAGGCCTGTAATTGCACAAAATGTGTAGCGCCTTCAAAAGTATAAGCAATACTATCCCTTTCTATAAAGGGCGCCGATGCAGCGTTGGGATTTATTAATGCCGACACAAAAACATAAATACTATCATTAGCCGGAATGGCAATGCCGGTTTGCTCCGGCCCCGGAATACCATTGATATTTAATTTAAAAGAAGAGGCGTTTCCACCCATTACTTTAACGGACGAGAGCAAGGCTTTGGAAGAATTTCCATTAATAATTTTGAATGAGCGGGTTACGGAACCTGCCCCGGTAAATACCGTATCAAAAAACAAGGTATCAGAGGTTATATACACGCCACGGTCAAAAGACAGTGAATCTTTAGAACAGGAAATTACAGTAAATAAAACCGCTACGGAAATCAGGAGCGGTAAAATTTTATTTGTGGTTTGCTTCATTGCTGTGGTAAATCCCATTGCACAATATACTTAATGTTATTTATTTGCCAGGGCAAGGGTGGCAATACTTAATTCAATGCCTTCAATATGCTGCAGGGCCATTACGCAAGACTCCAGCGTAGCGCCGGTTGTAACTACATCATCCACAATGAGTACATGCTTGTTTTTTAAAAATTCGGGTTGTTGAACCGCAAAGCTTTCTACTACGTTTTCCCATCGTTCCACCCGGTGTTTATGCGTTTGCGTTTCGGTAAATTTTTCCCGGATTACAGAAAGATGGTCAACAACAGGCAGGCCGGTAACCTGCATGATTCCCCTGCAAAGAATTTCGGCCTGGTTAAATCCTCTTTTATAAATTTTTTTGGCGTGCAAGGGTAAAGGCACCAATACATCAAGGCCTGTAAAACGTGGGTTATTCTGCAAGGCGTTTCCCATCAGTTTACCCAGGTACTCGCCCAATTTAATATTACCTCCATACTTAAACTGGTGTATAAGGCGCTGCACTAACTGGTGCCTGGAAAAATAGAAGAGGCTGAATGCCGATGACAGTTTCACCCTGCCGTAAAAAATTTTTTCCACGGTATTGCCTGCAATGGTTTCAAATTGAGTAAACGGCAAAAGGGCCGTACATTTAAGGCATAGTAAATCATTGCCCGGTAAGATATCTGACCCGCAGCCACAGCATTGGTGCGGATAAAAAAGATGCAGAACATTCTTAAGGTAGTACGGCAGCTGCATAGTTTCAATTAAACATTATTGCGGTAAATCTCTTATTAGGCATTAAGGCCGTATAAAACATTAAAGCAATTTACTGATCTCATCCACCAGTTCAGCTTTGGTAAAGGGAATACCCATAATTTTATTATAGGCTTTTGCATCTACAAAATACTGGTCCCTAAGAATTTTTACCAATTGCCCGTTATTCAATTCAGGTACCAGCACCGTGTCAAAATTTGCAATGATTGCACCCAGGTTTTTAGGAAAAGGCCTGATGTAACGAAGATGTGCATGGGCCACTTTTTTACCCTGGGCCTGTAGTTCTTCGCAGGCTGTTTTAATAGCACCGTAAGTGCTACCCCAACCTATTACCAACACTTTTCCTTTTTCGGGGCCACTGTCAAGCTGTTGCTGGGGCACATAGTTAGCTATTTCATCAACTTTTTGTTGCCTGATTTTTACCATGAGTTGATGGTTTTCGGGATCGTAGCTGATATTACCGGTAATATTTTGTTTTTCAATACCGCCAATGCGATGTTCCAGAGCGGGGGTTCCGGGAATTACCCAGGGCCGCACTAATTTTTCATCTCTTTGGTAAGGCTGAAATTTTTCTTCATTT
>JAFDZZ010000146.1 GCA_018266715.1 Bacteroidota bacterium | reverse complement strand
CGGAGCCATTGGCCCCAAAAAGGGGAGTTTTGAATTAATACGGCGCTAAGATCCCCATATTGTACCTGGTCGTTTACTTTACTAATTTGGTGGCTCCCGCCCACAACCAGGCCCTTGCCGGTTAGCAAATCACTGGAGGGAAAAAATTTGTAGTAATTACTGAGAACGTCTTTATTGGCTTTAAAGTGATTATACTGTAAGCTTTCATCGCTTACGGGAATAAATTTACTCTTATCGCAACTGGTGCCGGATGATTTTGCAAACCAGTTAACCGGCTCGTTCCATAAAATATTTTCTTCACCCTGCATCATGCGCTCGATATAGGGCTTTAGTTGGTCATACTCATGAACCGGAACGCTGGCTTTAAAATCTTTAATATTAAATAATTTATGAAAAGAGTACTTTCTGCCAAACTCGGTATATTGTGCAGAGGTCACTAAATGCTGAAGCACTTCCCGCTGGGCGGCAACGGGATGGTTAATCCAATTATCAATTTGCCACTTTCTTAACCTGGCTATGGATGATATTACCGGCGAAAGCAATTTCATACCGGGCAAGATAAATAAAATATAGCAATTACTTTATGATCGGCAAAGGCCTAAAGGGCTTATTGGGTGGAGTTTTCGCCGGGAGCCTGGTTGCTGGCAGCAGTAAGTTCTTCCATCAAATAATCTTTTCGGCGCAGTTCAAAATTACGGCCCAGGTAAAGCCGTCGCACCCGTTCATCTTGTGCCAGTTCTTCAGCGGTGCCATGCATAAAAATTTTGCCTTCAATTAATAAATAAGCCCTGTCGCAAATGGAAAGCGTTTCGTTTACATTATGATCGGTGATGAGGATACCGATATTTTTAAACTTTAGTTTTGCTACAATGGTTTGAATATCTTCAACGGCGATGGGGTCAACGCCGGCAAAGGGTTCGTCCAGTAAAATAAAACCGGGGTTTACGGCAAGGGCACGGGCAATTTCTGTTCTTCTCCGTTCTCCACCGCTGAGGGTGTCCCCATTATTTTTTCTTACCTGTTGCAGGTTAAACTCATTCAGCAGTTCTTCCAGCTTTTGCTTTTGCGCATGTTTGGAAAGTTTGGTCATTTCTAATACGGCGCTGATATTATCCTCTACACTAAGTTTTCTAAACACGCTGGCTTCCTGTGGCAGGTAACCAATACCCATTTGCGCCCGTTTATACATCGGCAGGGAAGTAATGTCTTCATCATTTAAATATACCCTTCCATCATCGGGTTTTACCAGCCCCACAACCTGGTAAAACGAAGTGGTTTTACCGGCGCCATTGGGCCCCAGGAGGCCTACAATTTCGCCCTGGTTTACTTCAAAAGAAACATCGTTTACCACGGTACGGCTGCCGTACCGTTTCACTAAATGCCGGGTTTTTATGATCACAAGAAAAAATTATTTGCTGCAAAAATAATTGGAATAGGCAAATTGCCGTTATTATTTAACATCAGTTTGCCTTTCTAAGGCGATATTGTATGTTTGCAGGATATATTTTTACGGCTTATGAAAGTAATAGACCATATTAACCAGGCAAAAGGCACTTTAATTTCATTTGAAATTCTCCCTCCTTTAAAAGGAAAAGGCATCCAATCCTTATATAAGCTAATGGATGAATTAATGGAGCATAAGCCTTCGTTTATTAATGTTACCTATCACCGCAGCGAGCATGTATTTAAAAAAACCGCCACCGGCGATTTTAAAAAAGTGATTGTAAGGAAAAGGCCGGGAACCGAATCGATTTGTGCGGCTATAATGAACAAATACGATGTGGATACGGTGCCCCATTTAATTTGCGGAGGGTTTGATATTAATGAAACCGAAGATGCGCTCATCAACCTCAATTACCTGGGTATTGATAACGTATTGGTGCTACGGGGCGATGCGGCCAAAAATGAAACCAATTTTGAGCCTGAACCCGGTGGACATAAATATGCCATAGATTTATTAAGGCAGGTGAACAATTTGAATGCAGGCGTGTACCTGGAAGAAGATTTAAAACATTCCATCAGAACCAAATTTTGTATTGGTGTGGCCGGGTACCCCGAAAAACATTTTGAAGCGCCCAATATGGAAACCGATTTGCAATATTTAAAACAAAAAGTAGATGCAGGCGCAGATTACATCGTAACTCAAATGTTTTTTGATAATGCCAAGTATTTTGCCTTTGTAAAAGCCTGCAGGGATATGGGAATTACGGTGCCCATAATCCCCGGCCTAAAACCGGTGTACAGTAAAAAGCAGCTTACGGTACTTCCTAAAGTTTTTCATATTGATTTGCCCACGGACCTTTCCAATGAAATGATTAAATGCAAATCCGACGAGGAAGTGGAAAAACTGGGCACCGAATGGTTGTATCAGCAATCCGTTGAATTAAAAAAATCCGGCGTTCCTGTTTTGCATTATTATACAATTGGCAAACCGGGTGTGGTATGTGATGTGGTAAAAAGGCTGCAATAAGCATATTGAGCATGATGGAAAAACAATGGTATAAAATTGCTGCTGCGAAAGCGGAACTCTTTAAGCCCGGCGAAGAAAAAACAGAGGTGAACATTGAAGGGAAATCCGTTTGTGTTGTTTTAATAAAAGATGCCCTTTATGCCTGTGCCGCCCGATGCCCCCATGCCGGCGGAAGACTGGTGCTAGGAAAAACAGATCTTTCAGCAAATATTGTTTGCCCGGTACACCATTACCGGTTTAGCTTAAAAAGCGGCTATAATACCAGCGGTGAAGGGTACCACTTATCCACCTGGCCGGTGAAAGAAAACGAAGAAGGTATTTATATTTTGCTTTAATTTTTTTGAACAATAATCTTATGTATTTCCGGCTGGCCCCCGGGGAGCGAAATTTTTAAAAGATACAACCCGCCGGAAACGGTATTTACCGGGATGCTGATTTCAGAAGCATTTTGCCCAACGGCTATTACCCACAGCTTTTTTCCTACCGCATCATATAACCCAACTTCTACCCCGGATGCATTTGGGGGTAATTGCAAATTTACTTTTATAAAATCTTTGGCGGGTATGGGATAAATATGTGTGATTAAGTTTTCGGCGCTGATTATTTTTTGAACCCGGCTATAACTGAACGTTGCATTAAACAGTTTTTCTTTAATGCGGTAGTAGGTAACGCCGTGTTTTAAATAATTGGGGTCTGTAATTGAATAAGCGCTTCTTCCGGTTTCAAAATTAACCGATGAAATGGTTGAAAAATGAATGCCATCTAAAGAGCGCTCTACTTCAAAGGTCAAAACATCGAGGCTGTTGGTTAACCAGTTTAATTGAGCCACACCATTTAATTTAGAAGCATAAAAATTTAAGCCAATGGGTAAAGGCCCACCATCGGGGAAACAAGCGGTTGCCGTATCCATTACCTGGCCAAAAAAACGGGCCATACTATCTGCCAATACCGTAGTACTGGGCAAAAGATCGTGTGATAAAAGGGTATTATTATTACCGGTATAAGCCCATAGGCGGTGGGGTGCCGGATAATTGTTTGCCGTTAAATAATTTTCAATAACGCCCGATCCGTTTAAAACAGGCCAGTTAAAATTTGGCGACGGGCTGTAAAAACTGCTTAAAAAATCAAAGGGCTTGCCCGTACCGTAAGGTACAATAATATCAGAGGGTTGCTGGTACATCCAAACCGCCGGGTAATGCGATTGATTATTGATATAACCCAGGCTATCCACAGCGCCGCACATTGCGCCAACACCTAAAACTTTGTCATCATAATTGCTGTTGGTATATAATGTGCCTTCCATGGGTCCAAGATCGGGGCGTTGATAACAGTTGGGTGCATCATAATTAAATGGGGCAGGGTTTTGGGTGGCGTAAGCTGCATCATCCTTTCCCTCAGGACCATTTGGCTGCCAAAGCAGGCAGGTTCCAAATAATTCCCAAATACAACGATTGGTCCAATTGGGATTGGGCGCAGCACTAAGGGCGTAAGATGACGACGGCCTTTCAGAGGGCTGATCCATAAAAGCGGTAGCCAGGCAGGTAATGGCACCTGCGCTGTGACCGGCAATAAAAAACTTACAGGTGCTGGAGCTATCCTGTAAATTGCGGGCTTTAATAAATTTAATGATAGAGCTTAAATCCTGCCTTGCCCGGTAAACGGCCCGGTAAACTTCTTCTTTATCGGTAGCATACAGGGATGCATAGTCGGCAAAAGGGTTTATTAGGCCGCCATTGAGTACTTCCGGAAGCCCGGTGCCGTAAGGAAATAGGTGCAACCCTTCCCTATAATCTGCCGTTATAGCCACATAACCCCTTTTGGCAAAAGCCTGGGCCAGTTCATTCATTTGTGGCTGGTTTTGATCGGCTGTGGAAACAAAAGCGCCACCCGGAACCAAAATTACAACCGGCCTTTTACTGTTGTTATCTGCAATAGGTTTATAAATATTTACCCTAATCTCTACGGGGCGGTTACAATAATTATTGGCAGTACCTACCAAAACATTTGGCTCTTCCCAAACTGCATAATTATTATTGTAAAATGGAATTTGTGAAAAAGCGGAGCAGGAAAACAGCATCCCAATCCAAAATCCGAAGTGTTTCATTTGTAATGATTTAAAGTAATACTTAAAGGGCAGATAAGGTTTTCGGAAGGAAAGGGATACCAAAATAATGAAAATTGGCAAGGAAAAGAATAAAAGCAAAATAAGTTATGTAAAATAGTTGCCTAAACTGGAAAAACGCTTATTTTTGCAACCCTTAATAAAAAATTGAATTAAGAAAATATTCCTCCTTAGCTCAGTTGGTTAGAGTCCCGCATGTGCGGGATTAATCAGGGGGAGCAGGAAAAGAGAAAATATTCCTCCTTAGCTCAGTTGGTTAGAGTCCCGCCTCGGCGGGATTAATCAGGGGAGCAGGAAAAGAGCAAATATTTCTCCTTAGCTCAGTTGGTTAGAGTCCCGCCTCGGCGGGATTAATCAGGGGAGCAGGAAAAGAGCAAATATTCCTCCTTAGCTCAGTTGGTTAGAGTCCCACCTCGGCGGGATTAATCAGGGGAGCAAGAAAAGAGCAAATATTCCTCCTTAGCTCAGTTGGTTAGAGCATCTGACTGTTAATCAGAGGGTCGCTGGTTCAAGTCCAGCAGGGGGAGCAAGAAAATCAAAGCGTTACGATTAAAACCGTGACGCTTTTTTCTTTATGTGACCTCGAATGTGACCTCAGGTCACAATAATAAAAGAAAGCCCAAAATAAAGAAGTGAAAACAAAAAGCAAGGATGAGGGAACAAAAGCCTTTATCATGGCTTTCGCTTATTAATAGCA
>JAFDZZ010000145.1 GCA_018266715.1 Bacteroidota bacterium | reverse complement strand
ATTCTTGAAGTAGAATCCAAAGGATCCACCGCAGGATAAATACCCAAATCCGCAATTTTACGGCTCAATACGGTTGTAGCATCCAGGTGGGCAAATGTAGTTGCAGGAGCCGGATCGGTTAAGTCATCCGCAGGCACATAAACCGCCTGCACTGATGTAATTGACCCGTTTTTTGTTGATGTAATACGTTCCTGCATCAGGCCCATTTCGGTTGCCAGTGTAGGTTGATAACCCACCGCAGAAGGCATACGACCCAGCAGCGCCGATACTTCGGAGCCGGCCTGGGTAAAACGGAAGATATTATCTACGAAAAACAAAATGTCTTTTCCTTGTCCCTGGCCATCGCCATCACGGTAATATTCGGCTACGGTTAATCCACTTAAAGCCACACGGGCACGGGCTCCGGGTGGCTCATTCATTTGTCCGAATACAAAAGTTGCTTTAGAATCTTTTAAGCCATTCATATCAACGGCATCTAAATCCCAGCCGCCTTCTTCCATGCTGTGTTTAAATTTATCGCCGTAGTTCATAATACCGGCTTCAATCATTTCCCTCATCAGGTCGTTACCTTCACGGGTACGTTCACCCACACCGGCAAATACCGATACACCACTATAAGCTTTGGCAATATTATTAATCAACTCCTGGATCAATACGGTTTTTCCCACACCTGCGCCACCAAATAAACCGATTTTACCACCTTTGGCATAAGGCTCAATAAGGTCAATTACTTTAATACCGGTAAACAATACTTCAGAAGCAGTACTGAGGTTTTCAAAAATTGGAGGCTTAGCGTGAATAGGGCGGCCATTTTCTTTACTTACGGCAGGTAACCCGTCAATAGGGTCGCCGGTAACATTAAACAGGCGGCCACGAATAGCATCACCGGTAGGCATGGCAATGGCTTTGCCGGTATCCACCACTTTCATTCCACGAACCAGGCCTTCGGTACCATCCATAGCAATGGTGCGAACACTGTCTTCACCCAGGTGCTGCTGCACTTCAAGTACCAGCTTGCCGCCTTGCTCACGTTCTACATCCAGGGCATTAAAAATTTCAGGAAGTTTAGAATCGCTATCGAACTGTACGTCCACAACAGCGCCGATAATTGCTTTAATTTTACCTGTATTGGCCATAAAAAATATTTAAAAAAATGAGGTTTAATTTTGAGCCGCAAAGGTAAGGGTACAGGGCTGTATAGAAAAATTTGCAGGGGGAGATTTTTAGAAAAAACGGCCCCCTTTTTCTGCTTTTAGGCTTTTTGGTGCAGCATTTGCTGCATTTATGAAAAAAAACTTCAAAAAAATCACTAAAGATGCGGCATTTACTATTTATAACCGTAACGTTTGCCTTTGCTTCCTGTAGCAGCATGGGTTCTTTTAATAAAGACAAAACGGCATTTGAGAACAGCCCGGTAACCATGAGCTTTAAATCGGTGGCAGATATGAATGATGCCTATTTTGTTATAAAAGAAAACAATTTTTGTGAGTTTTACCGGCAATTATTTGATAGTGTGAAAAACAACAGCCTTCCCGGAAGGTATAACCTGGTAAACGATACTCTTTACCTGAAATTTTACGATAAAAAAGGCGCCGATCTCCTGGGAAGCAAGGCCGTAATTCATAAAACAGAAAATAAGATCATTTTCTTTAAATAATTTCAAGGCCGTTGATTTTTTAGAACCCCTCTGCTGAAATTAGCTTTATGCTTATTTATTGCTTTGAACCGCCTATAAAAGTTTTAAAATATCTTCAAAACTTGTAATTACATTATCGGCAAGCGATGTATCATCCGGGTCATCTCCCCACCCAGTTTCTTTTAACCAAATGGTATTGCAGCCGGCCCGGTGGCCGGGTTCAATATCTTTTTTGTAAGAATCGCCAATTACCACACATTCTCCCGGCAAAAAACCCAGGGCCTGTACGCCCATTGAAAAAATAGCAGGGTTGGGTTTTCGTACACCCACAACGGCCGACTCTACAATATGTTTAAAAAAATGGATAAGGCCAAACTCTTTTAAAACGGTTTGCAGGTTTCCATAAAAATTAGAAACCAAAACCAACGGGTATTTACCGGAAACTTGCTCCAACACAGGTTTTGCAGCATTAATCATATGCAGGGCATACTTATTTGCGCTGCTGGCAACCTGCTGTATTTCATCAGCAAAATTACCTCCCTTTATATCCAGGTGGCCTTCGGAAAACAAATAGTCGAACTGACATTTTACTTTTAGCTCCAGCAAGGTTAAAAAATTATGCCCGGGCTGTATGAGCGGTTTTAAGGCCAATGATCGTTCTCCAAAAGCGTAAGCCTGCCGGAACGCCTCTTTTGAAACCGGTACCTGGTGGCGCTGGTACATTTCCCATAACACTTCGCCCCAATGTTTTCCATTGGTATCAATTGTGCCCCCGTAATCCATTAAAATTCCTTTAACCATTTGCCCTTATTTTGAGTACAATTTATAAATGTTTAGATTTTGTTTTCATTAAAATAAGTCCGATGAAAATCCAAACCAATTCCCTGATACGGGTAACCAGGCTCATAAAAATACCCATGCCGCCATTTAGGCCGATGCTCTTTAGGGCCAAAATAAAACCTCCTTCACGGGCGCCCAGTTGCATGGGTGAAAAAAAGATTAAGTTGGCAAACAGCGATGAGCCGGAGCTGATAACAAAAGAATCAAATAAACCTATGGGCGCTTTTAAGGCCAGTGCAATAAAATAAATTTCGAGGCAACCGATAACCCGGGCGACAAATTCAAAAAACGTAGAAGCGTAAAATGTACCCCGCCTTTTGCTAAACAAATCAATGATGTGAAGGTCTATTTCTTCAAGGTTTCCCCTTCTTTTCTCTATAAACTTCATCATCCTGTTTTTTATAAAAGGGATCCGGGCCAGCAGTTTGAAGCTAATCATCAGCAGCCCTTTTTTATACTTTAAAAAAACCCAATAGAGCAATAAAAAGAAAATCACAAAAGTGAGGATGCATCCTATTAACGCTTTGGTGCCGGGCTTTAAAACAATAATGATGCAAATAATGGATACCATCCAAAATACAATATGTGAAAAAATATGGATGAAGTTATACAGCAGCACCGACGAAGTGGCTTTGTTGGTATCCAATTTTTTTTGAAGCGACATCACCCGGTAAGGCTCGCCACCCAGGGCAATAAACGGGGTAATATAGTTAATGGCATAGCCCGAAATCGTTAATTTCAATATAGATAAAAAGGGCAATTTGCTATGGGGTAGTTTACGTTCAAAAATAATTTCCCTAAAAGCGAGCGCATTTAAAATATAGATGATCAACCAAATACCAATCACCGGAAGAAACCAAAACCCGGTTTGCACAATATTGTCCCAAATTACCTGAAGCCCTATTTTGTACACCATATAAAGCAGCGTTAAAAGGCCAAGCACAAAAAAAAGGGTATTGTAGGTTTTTGCCTTCATGAATAATTTGCCTTTAGCTATTGGTGTTTTGTAATTTATGATAAAAATATTTGCTTACGTTCTCTTGTTTATAAATCATATACAGCATTATGGAATTGAGTACAAATAAATCAAACAAAAAATACCAGTAAAGTTTATTGATGATAAGGCAAAAAAATAAAAATATGGCCCTGGTATTAAACTGTACAATATTGGTATACTTCATCAACGGTTTGTTCTTTTCCCTGAACTCCGCAACCAGCCAGTTGGGCAATGCATCCGGAAACCGGCTTTTAATCACCCGCATTAATTTTTGTAATTGCGGGGAAAGCAGTTCCTGCTGCCGGGTATAATTCCGGTAAAAGGACAACATTAATTTTTGCCAGAAATTTTTAGACCAGGATAATTTGCTGAGTTCTTTATTCAGGTCTTCGCTATTATCTTGTTCGCTACCGCCTTTTCCTTTTATAAAAAAGAGATGGATATTCCGGTAATAATCTGCCTGCTGTGACTGTATCATATGTGACAGGCCTGAAAGTACGCCGGGGATCCATATTGCAGCGTTCCAACCCTGGTTTTGTAACCTCAGGCAAAGCGCAATATGAATGGTAATAAACCAAAAACTTCCGGCAAGGCCGTCGAGAATGCGGCCCAGCCTGGATTTGTTGTTGGTCATCCGGGCCAGTTGCCCATCGGCGCTATCCAGCGAGTTGGCAAAAATAAGTAAGCCAATTCCAATAACACTCAGCGTAAAGTTTTCATAATAAAACAATATTCCTGCAGCGACACCTATAAAAATGCTGGCAATCGTTACCGGGTTGGGGGTAATGCCCAGGTAACGGCAAAAAAGAGCAATTCTAAAACCAATGGGCCGGTAAAAATAAATATCAATAATTTCTTCCGTATCTGATGACTTAAGCGTGGATTCAAATGTTACTTTTCCGTTTTCCATAATTTTATTGAACCGTTTGAAGGAATAGTTTGGCCTGCTGATAAATACATTGGGCAATATGTTTTGCGGCTTCGTCCCTGCAGGGTGCAAAACTGGGCCAGTCGTTAAGGTCAATAAACTGCATCGTACCGTTTTCGGCAATGATGGCATCGCCCCCATAAATATATATGCCCAATGCTTCGGCCGCCTTTGTGCCAAAGTTTTTTAAATCGTTTTCTTTAAAACTGTAATAATTAGAAGCTCCGTTAATCGCTTCTGCATCAAACTTGCTATGATTGAATTCCACCGGGTAAAACCAATAAAAAAAGTCGGTACCCCTCACCCCGTAAAATTTCACCAGGTCGCCATGCAAATGTTCGGAAATAACCGCTTCGGCAATTCCACGTAAGTGGTACTCTTTTAAAATATCCAAAGCATGGTTGATGTTTCGGGCAAAACTTACATCTTCTTTATGTATGGCATGAAAATCGCCCCGTTTTATCCAGTAGGAACTGCCTTTTAAAGCAGCAAATTGATCGGCCTTGATATTTTCGGTTTCAACAATAAGGCTCTTGGGATAAGGAATGCCGGCATTTACCAATCCATGGGTCATATTAATCCTGTAGCAGTTTTCTATTCCGGCGCCGCCATTGATCACATATTTACCCATTTGCTCTGCAAGCTGAAGTTTTTTTACCGTTTGTTTGTTCCTCGCCATGGTAAAAATGCAATCTTCCGGAACCGTATCCATCGCCATAAATTCATCTTCGCTGTACACATTTACCCTACAGCCCTTTTTGATTAATTCATCGGCTGTTAATGTAAAAATAGCATGGTCATTTCCCCTGTGGTTTGGAGAAAATTCGGTATTTCTTTTTATTCCGGCAAACTGGATCATGCAAAAAAATAATAAGGTTAAGGTTTATGGATCGGTTGGTTTTGGCTGAAGCCAATGTTCTGCAGCGGCAATATCTTTTACATGATCAATATCTAAAATTTTTGAAAACGGGTACGCTTTTAATGCCAGGCCTTCCTCAACAAAAATACGCTGCAGGTTTCGCATTCTCGAAACACCGTTGTTTACTGCCTGCACCACAATAGGAAATACGGTTCTTTTAAGGCAATAAATTCCACCGGAAACCATAGAGCAATTTGGCGCTTTATAATCAAAAAAACCGGTTATGCGGTGCTCTGCTGCAGTTTGAATAAACAAGGGTTTTTCATCATCTACAAAGCTGGTGGATGCCATTAAAGCATCCGTTTTTTCATCTCCCGTAAATGCAGTGATATATTGAGAAAATTCCCGGGGGTTAAACACGGTATCTACCGTAGTAAGGCAAACTTTTGGGCCTTCAATATGCGGCAGCAATTCAAAAAAACTATGCAATGAACTCTCGGTGGTTTTTACCACCAGGTTTATAGGAACATTCCCCCGGATATTTTTAATAAACTCCGCCACCGTTAGTGAATAAGCATTTATGATCACATGGATCTTGCGGGCCTTATTGGCTTCAAAAATATTGATGAGCCTTTGCAGCAGGGGAATGCCATTAAGCGTAACTAAAGGCTTTGGGGTTGCCCAACCTTCATTGGCCAACCTCGACCCCTCTCCTGCAGCTAATATTGCAAATTCCATTTTAAGGCAGCTTGGTTTAGGCGTGTTCGTTTTGTGTACCGGGTTGTTCGGAAATTTCTTTACCGGAAAAACCTGAATGAAATACTTTATCCCATAGCGCTGAGCTTACGCCGTAACCTTTGGATGCATCCTGGTAATGATGCAGCATGTGATGTTTTTTTATTCGTTTCATCAAGCCACTCTTAAACGTATAATGATGCATGGCATAATGCATCATATCATAAGTTAAATAACCCAATAAAAAAGCGGCAAAAAAAGAATAGAGTGCAGCGCCATGCAGAACGATTGAAAATAAAAAATAAAATAACAGTGCAAGAGGAATGCTGGCCGATGGAGGCATCACCAGCCTCAATTTGTCTTTGGGATAATCATGATGTACGCCATGAAAAATAAAATGCAACCTTAACCCAATTTTAGAAGTAGGAACATAATGGAAGATATACCGGTGCAAAAGATACTCGGTAATGGTCCAAACCAAAAAGCCAGCTATAAAATAGCCGGAAAAAGCTAATGCAGCAATACCGTTGCTTATGGCTTTAAAGCAAAGAAACCCTATTACCGGTATATATATAATGAGCGGCACAGAAAAATGCACTTTAGAAAGCGCTTCCATCCAGCCGTATTTAAACATCCTTGTGGATGTTTCTGAATTGGAGATAAAGTTTTTTGCCATACCCTGTTTTTAAAAATTATTTACTCATCAATTAAATCACTTTACGCAGCCTGCATGCTGTTGCAAAGATACTTAATGCTTCAACGATAAAGCTGATTTTGATCAGCACTATACTTTGTTAAAAATCAAACCTTATACGAGACCTAATGCCCCATTCACTTACCTGCGGATGGTTGAGATAACTCAACCTCCGAACCAAATCAACCCTTACCAATTTAAAAATATTGGCAATACCTACACTGGCTTCAATGTAAGGCCCGTTGTTTAAATTATAGGTTGTTAATATTCCGTTCTCGTTCACCGGAAAATTTAAGGCATCATTGTTTTTTTCGGGGTTGTTTTCATCCCTCAAACTTCCATATAATACTTTTACACTGGCCACTTCCCTCAATTTAAGTTTCCTCAATAAAGGCACCCTGTTCAATATAAAGCCGTTGAGGTACATATCTAAATTTACCGCTGCATATTTATCACTTACAAATTCCATAAAATTCATAAGGTTGTAGGCGCTTAACTGGTAAGCATAGGTTTGGTTGGCTTTATGAATGGTAAGTAAGGGAAAAGGCACTTTACCAAAAACATACCCGCCATCCAAAATGATATCGGTATAGCCGGCCTGCGCCATGTACATGCGCTTGGAAATATTAAGATTGATGTTTTGAAAACTGTATTCTCCTTTAAACAGCCCTTTAATACCTGCAATATAGCGCAGCCTGAAGATGGGATACTTGGTAATAATGGGTGTTCGATAATTTTTACCCTGGTAAAATTTTTCATTGGGAGCCCAACGAAGTTCTGCAGAGAGTTCGGTAGTGGTAATATGGTTTACAATGGTTTCATTACCGGCCTGCCCCTTTTTGAATGCAATACTACCCGCCGGGGTTTGCTGAAGGTTTTTAAGACCTGCAGTAAGGGTAAAATTTTTACCAAACTCATTTACCAATTCCCCTTTTATAGACCGGTTATACAAATACATTTTATTAGAACCTCTTTTAAAAGAAAGAAAGAAATTATCTTCGGATGCATACTGCAGTTCCCTTCCGGGTATTTTAGTATCATATTGGTAAGTAAGCCGTAAATATTTTAAAGGATAAGTATAGATTGATTTATTATTTAAAGAAAAAGTACCCGAAACAGAACCTTTAAATTTTTCGTCTTTAAAGCCATATGCCAGGTATTGTTCAAAATATATTTTCTTACTGAAGTTAGTGGTTGTTCTACCCCCTATCCTGGCCCTAAAGCCTTCCACATCATTAAAGCTGTAAAAGGTATTGGTATTACCTATATCAAAGCCACCCAATCCCCAATACCCAGAAAACAACAACGTAGCCACTTTCATGAGTTTATTATACGATTTCATGTTGCGAAGGCTATCAATATTGTAATACGCTTTTGCCTCCGAAACGGTAAGCGGCACATGGCGTGATGATGTCCAAAAACTATCGGCGTATTGATGGTTGCCACTAATTACCAGGTCTTTTCCTTTATAAATACTATCGGCTGCTGGGGTGTTTATAATAAAATTTTTATAAGAAACGGTTCGCTGGCCCAATATACTTCCCGCCGATTTTTTGGTGAGCGCAAACTCTGCCAGCATACCACTTTTAGAAACATGGTAACGGTCATCAACGCCCTTCTCAAAATCCTGATTGATACGCAATTCGTTTGTCCAGTTAAGATTGGCATGTTTGCTGATGGTCATATTTATTTTTTGCACGGCATAATTACCATCCAGCGTAATAAACAGGGTTCCCCTAAAAAGCAAGTCGTTGATGTTTCTTGGTGTAAAATACATTTGCACCACTTTTACGCCATCAATCACCGATGTATCTCTTATATAAAACCGGTAAAAAGACGGGGCCGCATCGGCAATTGGGCTAAGAAATTGCGTGGCTAAAATGGCAATATTATTGGAGTAAATATCAATATCGGCATAGAGTTTGTCCAGGTAGGCGCTAATTCCTTTACTGTCGAAAAATTCTCCGAAATTCACTTTCTTTTCGCCGAGCAAATAGGTTTTATTTTCAACCGGCTCTTTTCTAAAATATTTTTGCGCTAACCGTTCTTCAAGATAGATGGGGATGATGGACCGGCCTTCCAATACCGTGCTATCCACATTATCCATAATAAAAGCATAATTTTTGAGCAATTTACTCTTCATGAGTTTCTCGGGCTTATTGGTAAGGGCAAGGTCGAGTTTTTCATATTGTTCGTATTGCACAAAATCATAAGCATGCAGGCGGTTTTTGCTTTTATTATCTATTACTTTACGGATAAGCTCTACGGCAGGGTTATTTTTATTGCTGTATTTAGCTTTCCGGTTTGATTTAACCACAACCTTTTCCAAAGCTTTGGGGTCCGGTATCAACTCTATATTCAATACCTGCTCCTTACCGGCTTCTATGGTCTTTTTTTGGGTTTTATAGCCAGATGAAGAAAAAATAATGCTGGTATGCCTGTTACTTGCTGACTGTATATAATAGCTGCCGTCTTCATTGGTGGCAACACCTTTGCTGCCCTGGAATACCACGCTTACCATGGGCAGTACCTGTTTTGACATTCCATCTCTCACCACGCCCTTTACCACGGTTTGAGAATGCGCCTTAAACCCAACAACCAATAACAAGATGCTGATTAATTGCAGTCCTGTTTTTAAAATTACTTTCATCTATTTTTCTCTTTTAAAACTCATGCTTTCCTCTAAGGATCCTGATCGGTATGAAACCCGGGTTAAAAAAGCAACATCCTCTTTGTATATTTTTTAATTTTTAAAAAAAGTTGCCTGCAGGTTTAATACTACAGGCAACCTGTTTGCAATGGATTATAAGGATTCTACCAACTCCTGGTAATAATCGAGGCCCAGGTGGGTAATTAAATCTTCGCCCATCATATGGCGCAACGTATTTTGCAACTTCATCAATTGCTTAAAAATATCATGCTCCGGAGGCAAACCTTCCAGGGTTTGCGGTGATTTAAAATAAAAGGATAACCATTCCTGTATGCCACTCATATTGGCACGTTTAGCCAGGTCAAGAAAAAGGGCAAGGTCTAAAACAATGGGCGCTGCCAAAATAGAATCCCGGCAAAGGAAGTTTATTTTGATTTGCATGGGGTAATTGAGCCATCCAAAAATGTCAATATTATCCCAACTTTCCTTATTATCGCCATGAGGCGGATAATAGTTGATGCGTACTTTATGGTACAACTCGCCATAAAGTTCCTGGTTGTTGTCGGGTTTAAAAATTTCATCCAGCACACTCAATTTAGACACTTCTTTGGTTTTAAAATTATCCGGGTGGTCCAATACATACCCATCCCGGTTGCCCAAAATATTGGTGGAGAACCAGCCCCTTACTCCCAGCGACCTGGCAAACAAGCCCGGGGCTACAATTGTTTTCATTAAGGTTTGACCGGTTTTAAAATCTTTACCTCCAATAGGCGTGTTGGTTTTTTTGGACAGTTCTATTAAAGCGGGAATATCGCAGGTAAGGTTGGGCGCACCATTTGCATAAGGCACTCCGCATTTTAAAGCGGCATAAGCATAGATCATGCTGGGCGCTATAAGGCTTTCATTATTCTTTAAAGCGGTTTCAAATTTATCTATACTTCCATGAATGTCGGCTTCGCTGATATATTTTTCGGTACTGCCGCACCATACCATCACTACACGGTTGCAGTTGTGTTGCTTTTTAAAGTTTTCAATATCTTCAATTACCTGCAGTGCAAGGTCGTATTTGGTTGCACCGGTTTTTACATTGGTACCATCCAGGTTGCTTACGTAGGATTTATCAAAAACGGCCTTCATTGGTTTTATGGCTTCCAACTCAGGCTTAATAGCATTAAGCAAATTAAGTTCCAGCACTTTTGCATTTACGGCTGCTTCATAAACATTGTCCTCATAAACATCCCATCCGCCAAAAGCAATATCATTAAGGTTGGCCAGTGATACAAAGTCTTTTATTTTAGGGTTCCTGTTTTCTGTTCTTTTACCCAGGCGGATATTACCCATTTGGGTTAATGACCCTACGGGCTGG
>JAFDZZ010000144.1 GCA_018266715.1 Bacteroidota bacterium | reverse complement strand
TAATCTTTTCGTAGGCCATAGATGAAACTGATGAGTGATGTTTTGCCACTTCCGCTTGGCGCCACTATTTGTACCCTTTCGCCGGGCCCAATAGCCACATGCTTATTCCAAATATCCGACTGAGCGGTTGTGCTTTTGTCCATAAATACCGGGGCCACATTATTGAGAATGATTTGCATGCTTTTGGAATATTACAAACCGCCAATAGGGCTTATTGGCGGTTTGCAGATAAAAAGGAATAAATTATTTTGGTGAAACAGCAGGAGGTAGTGTCACTACGGACGTATCGGCAGGAGGTACAAACGTAACGGTTGTATCTATTGACGGGCCGTAATCTTTTGCCAGCTTTTCTCTTCTGAGTTTTTCCAGGTTCATGGCTTGTGCCAGGTACTGGTTAAGTTGTTTTAAGCTGTTGGTTTTTGTATCTTTTAAATTCACTTCAAAATAACCTTCCATGGCATTGTTTTTTAGTTTACCGCCATTCATTACGGCATTATCCCAAAAGTTTTGGGACAGTAATAATTCTTCTTTCTCCAATGAATCCAGGTATTTGCCCGTAAGCATGGAAGAAATAATTTTTTGAATATTGAGGTATCCACCCATTGGATAACCGGAAATGGTATTCAGGAAAGGCAAATTGGTTTTTCCACCTGCAATAAATTTATCGATATAGGGTTTGTGGTTTCCAATGGCAAAATATTTATCATTAGAGTTGAATGCTATTTTTTCAGAGGCACTATTACCGGAGATTTTTTTACCCGCATCAATTAGTTTTTTAAATGATGCTTTATCGCCAATGGATACGGCAAAAACAAAATTAGCATCCTGCCTGCCGGAACTGTCTGCTTTTAAATCTGTTGCGGCAAATAAAACATCGCCACCATTTGCTTTGATAAAATCATCAATGGTAATGCCGGCTTCGCTGAGCCCCATATTTACGATCCCTTCAATGCCCATAAGTTTAATGAGTTCCTCTAAGCCTTTGGGTTTAAAATTTATGGCAAACAGGCCGGTAATATCGTTGCTTTGCACATTATTGAGGAGGTCTTCATTTACTTTTGAGCCTTTATAATCCTTCCAGATTTTTTCAACCTCTTTACCGGCAAAGGATAGGGTTTGTGCCGTAATTTTTCCATCATCAAAAGTTACAGCACCACCGGTGGCATTGCCATTGTATAGTTTGGTTAAGTTGAGCATGGGCATTATGGCCATTGCGCCAATATTGCTTTTCATTAATTCTTCGCCATTAAACCAAATATGGATATCCCCTTTGAGTTCGGAAACTGCGGTAAACCTGCTGTCGGTACCCAGGCTTTCGTTGTTTTTAATATCGTATAAAGAAGCCAGCAGCGCCGTCATATCCTTAGTTTCAATAGTGGGTGGCTTGCTGGTAGAGTCTTCATTCATAAAATCGTATTTACTACGATTGTTGAAACCGGGTACTTCCCCGGCAATAATAAAACGGTTCCCTTTGCAGGAAGCGGTAATTTTATCTTTACTGTAAAAATGAACGCCGGCTTTTTCGGAATGGCTGATACCCGGTGAGGCAGAGGAAATAAAGGTTTTGAATTTTGCGGTATCTTTTAAATATCCTTCAAAAGCAACATAACCATTTGTAGAGTCGGTTGCATAAAATAAAATGAAATGATTGTTGATGTCAATACCGGTGTTCTCCGGGTTTTCAAAAGCTGATTTCGTAACAGCCGACAGGCTGCTGTCTTTGATCAATTCTTTAAAAGCAGCATTGTTTTTGATGCTGTCCCAGGGTAATTTTTCGTTTAGCGATTTGCCATCTGCCAAAAATGCAAAAACGACATTTTTAGGAATGGTTAACCCAATTGTATTATTGGATTTTTTGCAGGAAAAGAAGATAATGGACAAAAAGGCCAATACCACTAAAGAAAGAAAACGGTTCTGTTTCATATTACGTGTAAAATTTTTTAAGTAAATGATGGTTAATGCTAATTTATAAAGAAATAAAAAAGGGTAATAATTCTGCCAAAGGTAACTGATGTTGCTCTCCCTGCTGAAGATTTTTAATCACAATCTTTCCGCTTTCCAACTCACGGCTTCCCAGGATAACGGCAAAGGGAATCTGTTTTTTTTCGGCAAATTTAAACTGCTTTTCCATTTTTGCCGGTTCGTGAAAGAGTTCGCAGGCAATACCCTCGTTGCGAAGTTGCTGCACCAGTTCAAACGCTTTTTCAGCTTCTTTTTCACCGAGGTTAAAAAATAAGGCTTTTACGGATTGTTGAAGGGTTGACGGAAACAAATTGAGTTCTTCCAAAACATCATAAATCCGGTCCACACCAAAGCTAATTCCTACGCCGGGAATCCCCGGTACGCCAAAAAGACCGGTGAGGTTATCGTATCGCCCGCCACCGCCAATGCTACCCATTTGCACTTCACGGGGCGCTTTGGCTTCAAAAATAACGCCGGTGTAATAATCCAACCCACGGGCAAGGGTAAAGTCAATTTCAATATGGGCTAAATCGGCTTTGGCAAGTATGTATTTTAAGTCATCAATACCTTTTTTTGCATCCGTATTATCTCCAAACAGTTTTTCAATTTTCATTAATTTTTCCTGGTTGGTTCCGGTTACCATCAGGTAATCTTCAACCAGCTTCACCTGCTGTTCCGTAAGTGAAGGGCGTAACAGATCTTTTACTTTTTCAAGGCCTGTTTTATCAAGTTTATCAATAGCATTACTTATGGGGATGAGCATTTGAGAGCCCCCGCAATTTTCTGCAAGGGCAGCTAAAATTTTACGGTGGTTTATTTTAAGTACATACTGCTTAAGGCCCAGCCGGGTAAAAACGGTATGATACATCAACGCCAACTCCACTTCATTGATTAAGGCATTGCTGCCCACCACATCGGCATCGCATTGGGTAAACTCCCGGTAGCGGCCTTTTTGCGGCCGGTCTGCACGCCATACCGGCTGCAGTTGGTAGCGTTTATAGGGGAAGAGAAGTTGCTTGTGGTTCATAGCCACAAAGCGGGCAAAGGGAATGGTGAGATCATATTTTAAGGCCCTCTCGGTTAGCGAAGCCGTATTTTTTCCCAAAAGCAATTTTTCAAAACCCTCTTTTGCTTTGTCTGTATTTTTAGGATCGTTAAGGCCGTTGTTCAAAACTTTAAAAATAAGCTTATCGCCCTCTTCGCCATATTTGCCCATCAGGGTTTCCAGGTTTTCCATGGCCGGTGTTTCCAAAGGTTGAAAACCGTATAATTCAAAAACGGTTTTTATCGTGGAAAAAATATAGTTTCTTTTTTGCACGGTTTCTGCATAAAAATCCCTCATTCCCTGTGGTAAAGATGGCCTCGTCATTTATAATTGCGCTTGATTTGATGGTAAGGGTATGGCATACGATGTAATAATGGCGGTGCAGGTTTGGTCAATAAGTTCATAAACTTTTTCAAACCCGTCATACCCGCCATACCAGGGATCCATTAGATCGGCATTTTTTCCCGGGTAAAGTTCATTTAAAAAATAATCCACTTTTTCCGGAATAAAATGTTTGCCGGCAATCTGTTGCACTTCTTCCAAAACATCTGCAGCCATCACATAAATTTTGTCGAATTGTTCCATATCGGATGGTACAAATTTCCTTGCTCTTAAATCACTGATGTTAAGCTGGTGGGCTTCGGCTACTTTTTGAGTAAGATGAAAGGGTGTTTCGCCCACATGGTAACCATTGGTGCCTGCACTCTCAATTACCCAATTGAGCCCGTGTTCAAAAACCTTTTTTCTTAATACGGCTTCTGCCAAAGGGCTACGGCAAATATTGCCAAGGCAAACCATTAAAATTTTCATTCGGCAAAGATAAGGGTTGCCCAAATGCCGTCAAAAGCCTGTGATGATATGGCCCCGGGGGTTCCGTGGTCTTAAAATCTGCAGGCAAGATTTACTAAAAAGCAGGGCAGTGATTTTTATGCACTTTTTTTGCAGCCGGTTTGTTGATTTAAAAAGCGGAATACCAATTTAAGTATGGAAATTATTGAATTAAGGATCTCATAGGCAAGGCCCTCTAATTTTAAAACTAAAAAAATTAAAAGTTGTAAATTGCCCGTCCTAAACTTTTGATATGGCATTGGAAGAATTTGATAAAGATGAACAGCATAAAGGAGACCGTGGGTATAGCCGAATGCGAAGCATAATGGACCTTGGAATGGGCCTGCTTTGGTTGGCAATGGGTGTTTTTTTGTTTTTTTATACTTATTTAAAAACCCGATTGCCGGTAAACCTGGATGAAACCACCCGGAAACTATTGGGTGCGGTCTTTATAGTATATGGCTTATTTAGAATTTACAGGGGCATTAAGCAAAACTATTACAGGAAAAACTGATGAAACAACATTTTTTATCCTGTATTGTTTTTTGCAGCCTTGCCGGTAGCCTGTTTGTGGCTTGTAACCAGGGCGGTAAAGAGCAAAAACTCTATGATACACCCGGTCATGGCACTATAAATATAAGTGTAGATGAATCGTTTAAGCCGGTGATTGAGGAGCAAATAAAAATGTACGAAGCTTCCTTCCCCGATGCCCATATCATAGCGCATTATAAACCGGAAGCGGAATGTTTTAAAGATTTATGGAAAGATACTTCCACAAGACTCATTATAGTAAGCCGTGGCTTAAATGAAAAAGAGGAGGAGTATGCCAAAAATAAAATGAACTATGTACCCGGCTGGAATTTATTGGCGTTGGATGCCGTGGTGGTTTTGGTAAATGCTAAAAGCACCGACAGCCTTTTTACCTTAAACCGGCTAAGAGAACAAATGGAAGGAAAAATGAACAGGCAGCAAAAAATAGTTTTTGACGGTGTAAACGCCACCGGAACGGTGCGGTTTATTTTAGACTCTGTTTTAAAAGGCAATAAATTTGACACAACTGTTGTAAAAGCAGCAAAAAACAGTGATGAAGTGATTGATTATATTGCTGAAACGCCCAATGCTATCGGACTTGTGGGCTTTAGCCATATTGGCAACCCCGAAGATACAGCACAGGTGAACAAACTAAAAAAAGTAAAAATGGCCTATGTGCAATGTACGTTTTGCCCCGATTCGCCATTTGTAAAGCCCATGCAGCAAACCATAAGCAATAAACATTACCCACTGGTAAGAGGCATCTATTATATTATAAACGAAACCCATTTGGGCCTGGGTACCGATTTTACCGGGTTTTTAAAATTTGAACGGGGGCAATTAATTTTCAGGAGGGCGTACCTTGTACCGGTAATGCAATTTGATGTAAGGGCGGTTAATGTAAATGAGAAAATTCCTGAAAATTAACAGGCTCCTTAACGTTTTTTTATATTTTTATCAGACATTGCAACAGTCTAAACTAAAAACAAAACATAACCAACGATGAACAAACTGAAAACAACTGTACTTTTTTTATGCTTCATTTGCTTCGTTCAAACCACATTTGCACAAAGTATAGAGCAGGGAAAAAAGTTTTTGTATTATGAAAGGTACCAGAGCGCCAGGGATTTGTTTAAACAAATAGTAGATAAGGAACCGGCCAATGAAACGGCAATATATTTATTGGGTCAGGCTTATATTGGGTTGGAAGATTATGCCGACGCTAAAAAACTTTACCTCGATAAGCTTGCTGCCAATCCAAGCAGCCCTTTAATTTTAGCGCGGGTGGGTCATGTGGAGTTGATAGAAGGAAAATCGGCAGATGCCCGTAACCATTTTGAAACGGCAGTTTCGCTAAGTGATGGAAAACGGATAGATGTGTTAAATGCGGTGGGGTATGCCAATGGAAACCCCGATAGTAAAAACGGGGATGCCAATTATGCCATTCAAAAATTAAAACAGGCTACCCAAATTAAAAAATTTAACGATCCAGAAGTATGGGCCAATCTTGGAGATGCCTACCGCAAATTTGCCGATGGCGGTAATGCCGTAATGTCCTACAATGAAGCGTTAAGGATTGATCCTAATTATGCCCGGGCCATTTACCGCACCGGCCGGGTTTATCAAACCCAGGGCGTAGCACAAGAGCCGTTGTATATGAAATATTATAACGATGCCATTGCCAAGGACCCTGCCTATGCACCGGTTTATCAAACCTTGTACAATTACTATTATAATACCGATGTAAATAAATCAGCCGAATATCTTAATAAATGGCTGGCCAATTCCGATGATGATCCAAGAGCCTGCTTTTTCAAAGCATCTATGAAATATGCCCAGGGCTTGTTTTTGGAAACCATACAGGCAGCCGATGCATGTATAGCCGCAGAAGGATCAAGCCCTTATCCCAATTTATATGGTTTAAAAGCTTATGCCAATGATAAGTTGGAAAATCTTGCTTTAAAAGCAAAAGATACCGCAGGTGCCATAAAGTACCGGGAAACGGCAAAAGCATTATTTGAAGAATATTTTAAATACCAATTGCCCGAAAAAATAGGCGGTGGCGACTATGCAGCTTATTCTACCCTATTATTAAAAATACCCGGTAATGAAGATAAAGCAGCACAGTTTGTGTTAATGGCTGTTGATATGGATAGTATAGAAGCCAATAAAGTAACTTACTTAAAAGGGATGGCCCAGGCTTTAGAAAACCAAAAAAGGTATAAAGAAGCGGCTGAATGGTATAAGAAAGTGTTGAATGTAAAACGAAACTATACCAATGTGGATATTCACAATGCAGCATATAATTTTTATCGTGCAAACATTTATGATTCCGCAGCATATTATTACCAAATGTATGAAACCAAATATCCAACCGATGTATTTGGGTTTTACATGGAAGGTAAGGCCCTGCAGGCAAAAGACAGTACCGGCGTTTTAGGCCTTGCCGTTGCGCCTTACAGCAAAGTAGTGGAACTGGGCGAAGCTGCAGCCGATAAATCAAAAGTCAAAAATCAGCTATCAGGCGCTTACCGGTTTTTTATTGAGTATTATTACAATCAGAAAAAAGATAAAGCTTCTGCGTTGGCCTATTTGGATAAAGCCTTGCTGCTGGAGCCCGATGACGCACAGTTACTGGCCAATAAGGAGTTTATTAGTAATAACGACCCTAATGCCCCTCCAAAGCCGCCTAAAACACCAAAGCCGCCAAGAAAATAATTTCACATTAGTCATTTACATAAAGCCTGCAATAAAAAGATATTGTGGGCTTTTATTTTATATGATGGAATATTCAATAGGCTGTCTTATTTTTGCAGTTGAACCAGTTTTGAACGTCATGGAATTTTTTTTATTACAAGCCAATGAGTTAAACAGCGCTTATAATTATTTTCCCATAGCCCTGCAATTAATTTTTGGCGCCGGCCTGGTAGCCACCATGATCATTGGCTCCAGCCTGTTGGGTCCAAAAAGGAGTACCCCGGAAAAATTACAAAATTTTGAAAGTGGAATAGATATTAAAGGAAATGCCCGCCAGCCTTTTGCCATCAAATACTTTTTGGTGGCTATTTTATTTGTGCTTTTTGATGTTGAAGTTATCTTCTTCTATCCTTATGCGGTAAATTTTAGGGAGTTGGGATGGGAAGGATTTATTGCCGTAGTGTTATTTGTTTCTCTCTTTTTATCCGGCTTTATATATATAGTAAAAAAAGGCGCTTTAAAGTGGGAGGATTAAGGGTAGTAGAAATTACAAAATAAGACTTGCTGAGCTATTTTGAAAAAGTACCGGTATAACC
>JAFDZZ010000143.1 GCA_018266715.1 Bacteroidota bacterium | reverse complement strand
ACTATCTCTCAGTATGATGTTACCCTCAACAAAAAAGCCAATTTTGGCGGAGTAATAAAAGCCACTAATGAAAACTGGTCTGTTGAACTGAACACAGGAACAGGCACTGCCGAACAAGCTGCTGCTTATGTACAAAAAACCAGGACTAAGGCAAACAATAGCAACGACAGGTTAATGGGCAATACAAATGATAATAGCGGTTTGGTATGGAGCCCAAGGTCAAATTTTAAAGTACTGCCTAAGGCAATTGGCGATGTTGATAGAGATGGCCTGGAAGAAATGGTAATTGGCACAGGAGTTATCGCCGACATTACCGATGGTGCCGTAGCCAGGCCAGGCAATCCTATTGGTGGAATTATTGTAAAGGGAGGGAAAAATCCCGGCGGCAGTATGTTTACTACAACTACTAATAGTAATGGCGAATTTGAATTTACAAACCTGCAACCCGGCAGTTATACATTTACAATGGAGGGAACGCTGGAGATTGATGATGTAACAATGGTGGAGGTAGGCGATGATACAACAAATGATGATAAATCCCGTAAAGGCTGGGATGGAACGGTAAAAGGAGGTTCAAAGCTGGTAAATGAGCCAGAAGAAAGGAAACATAGAGAACCTCCGACAGAATCGTATAACCCATGGGAAATTGATGACGTCTCATCAAAGTTGAAAACATTGAATGCTACACTCGATGAATTGAAATTGCAGATGGATAATGCTGTTGTATCAGATAACAAACACCCTGATGGCTCTTATAAAACAGCTTACAACAAGATTAAAGATATTAAAGTAACTATTACAAATATCCAGAAAGCTTTAGAGAACCAGCAGCAAAAAACTGAAATTTTAAAAAGAAAGGTTGCAGAATTGCAGGAAGTTTTGAAAACAATGGGCCCAAAATATAAGGGCAAGGATAAAGAATTGCATGATTGGTGGGAAGATTCCGCATAAATAAAAAAATAATTCCGCCTGTGAGATGAAGTGCTAGCTATTCCAAATAGTCAATCAATATTATTTTGTATTGGTAATCAAAAAAATCAAGTAAGGCTAAACTATTTCATTTTACTATACCCCGCTTTATAACAAGGATTCTCGTTTATATATATGACCTTATCAACTTTTGCAGGGTTAATGCTTCCGGCTCCGGTAAGGGCTTTGTAAATCATTCGTCCATCATCGTATTTTAAAAGCAGTGTAAAATTTTTAATGGCATAAGTTCCTTTGCCCGGCTTTCGTTCTGCCTCCTGGTTGGGAGCACTTAGGTTGGTTACAAAAAAACCATAGTCGGTAAAGCTGCCATCTTTTTTAAAAGCAATTACATTGCGTACACCGGTTCCGTTGTAACCGGCTGGGGATAAATGCGGCTGCTTTTCCCAATCGGCATAAGGCCCCCATTCGCCATCTAATAACAATCCATCTACCAAAACCATTTTGCGTAGCTGATAGGTGTAGCCTGGTCTTTTCATTAAAATGGGCGAAACTTTTTCCAATTCTATCACATCATATTTCGATTGAAACTTTCCTTTATTTCCATTCATTATCATCTTACCCCAGGAATCATTTTGCTTCTTTGTATTATCCAGTGTATGCAATCCGTCGAGTGGAAAACCGGGATAATAATCACCATTGGGATAAACAATGAAATAATTTGGTTTGTACTTTGCCGTTAACGTTGTAATGTCGGTAACAGATGCCCGTACATACACCCACACATCAGCCTTTGGCCCGGTTTTAATTTCATCAATTGCTTTTTTGCTGTTTGACGGTTTTTTGTTTTCAACCGCAGGCGAGCCTTGCCCACCTGTATTGCTGGCAATAGCTTTCATTTTTACTGTTTCTAAAAAAGCCGACATATCTTTTATATAATCTTCGCCATTTAGTAACACTTGTATGTTTACCAATTTTTCATTTTGGGTAGAGGATAACAAAATAGCAGTTCCATTGATTCCCTCTTTTTCAAATACCGAACTGCCCACTTCTGTTGTCCATCCATCTTCAGTAACGGTGGGTTGCATTTGTGGTTGGTTAACCGGGATAATTTTTTTTACTAACTCCTCCCAACTCAAGTCAAAATTTTTCTTTGAATCGTTGCTGGCATCTATGCTTTTAAATATAGTGATGATGCAAAAGCCTTTTGTGCCACCATCTTTGGTAACGGTAAGCCTGTCGGCGGTTTTATCCTCGGTAAATCCTTTAGGAAGATTGTAGGAAACAATATCAAATTGTTTTTGCTGGGCAATAGCTATGAAAGCTATGGCTATCATTAAAAAGCTTAGTGTTATTTTTTTCATGAGTGGAAGATTGAAATTAATTTGTTCATCAGGATTTATTTGCCTAGTTCTCTTTTGTAATTTTTACATTGGATAAGTAAATGGTTCTGTTATCGGCCGATTTTTCAAAATAAAAATTGGTAAACCTTGCACCTGCCGGCAGTTCATTGAAACCGGCAATAGTTGCCCCGTATTTGTCTTTTGCTTCGCTTTCCAACTCCCGGCCATTAATAAAGCATCGCACCTTATTTCCTTTTTTGGTGATAGTGATATGGGCTTTATTTTTTTTATTACTGAACTCATTGTACTTAAGTTTCATAGGGTTATTGACATACCGAATTTTGCTATCCATGTTTTTGTAATCAACATTCAACCTTATGGAGCCTGTTGGATTGTTTTGCCATTTGGCATTGGAAGGCGTAATATCAAAATTGATGTTGGTATAGTTGACAGCATTTTTATAATCGCCATTGGCCGTGGTTTCACTATTATTGATTTGTAATTTTAAAGTGGCTCCCTGGTTATCTTCAAAATCATTGCAGGCTACATCAAATTCCATGGTGAAATTTTCGGGCATATTGCCTTTAAGCCCATAAGGACTTAACCGATACTGACCCATTTCTACCCAATTGCCATTGAGCCCCGATGGCTGCACAACAACAGCCTGCTTACCTACACTTGGCATAAACCAGCCTTTGGGTTTAGTTCCATTTGAATTGGCTGAGAAATCATCGGCGAAATAAACTCCTTCTGCCAGCTTGTTTGTAGTAGTTTTTACCGGGGCATTATTTTTTACTCTTGCAGTAGTTTGTTTGAACTGTTCTGAATTGCGAATAGAATAAGGCTGGCCTTTTACTTTTTCAGGATTAAAAAAATAATCATACACATAATCAAAGTTGAAGTAGCTGGTCATGCTGCGATGAATTTCTCTTGAGTAAACTTCACCGGTTTCAACTACCGGCATCCAGCTAATACATATCCAAAGTGGCTTATCTTTTTTGCTGTTTTCCATTACGCCATCTTCGTAGGTATAAACGCCGTACAATTTGGAATCCGATTTTTCAAAAATATCATCGCCGTATTCAAACTCCGACATTAGGATGCCATTGGAATTATCAATAAAAGCAGGCTCATTCAAACTATTCCTATACTGCTTACGGAGTTTTTCAATATTGGCTTTCCATTTTGGCTTTTCCACTGTTTCCAGTTCTTTGGCCCTGGCGTTATACTTTTCTTTCAGGTAATTATTATTTACTGTAACTGGGTCTCCCAATAATCTTTTCATTTCACCGGGTATAGCTGCTTCGCACATATCCAACACTTCGCCACGGTTAAGTTGGCGTATGGGTAGTTTATTGTTGGGGCTAAGGTACACCGCTACCATGGGCTGGCAACCTTCGCCCACACATCCATAGTATTGAATGATGTATTTACTGATTTGCGGATTTTTTTCTAATTGAAATTGTTTTACCAGTTTGTTTCCATAATCCCAGTTCTTAAAAGTTTCTTCGGGGTTTGGGCTGCGTCTTGTAAAAACAGTTCTTCCGGGAATGCTTAGCAGGGATATGGGTTGTGCATCCATCAAATAATTGGTAAGCATTTGAATAGGCACTTCCGTATGTGGCATATTTTTTACCATCTTACCGCTATTATCCCATTCGGCTTTCCACACGGCTGCATTCACACCAATTGCATAAGAAGATACCTCCTCTTTTTTATTAGGTTCGGCCAGTGCATACGATTTGTTTACGGCACCTACTAATTGATGGCTCTTTTTTATCCAGTCAAAAAACAAGTTGGGCAATTTTTGTTGTGCCGAAGAAATGGCCCAGGGATATTTAGATGGAACCAATGGCGCCATGGGCTTCCAGGCAAAAATGCTGTCTTCCAGCATGGCATCTTTGGTGCGCTGGGCCTGGCTGGTTATATTCAGTAATAACAGACTAAGCAGCGATAAACCAATTTTATTCATTGTGATTAATTTAAACTTTAAGCCTTTTTTAAAACATTTACCATTCTGTTAATTTAATACCACTCAGCACACCTGTACCGGTTACTGATCCCTGTCCGCTCATGATGCTGATGCGACCTTCCACACCTGCTTCTACAGTTGTGTCCACTACATCTTTCCCCGCTATATTGCCGTGTTCTTCCAACTGTTGGTCAATAACATTAGTTCCTGCTCCCACTTTTACTTCGCCTATCAATGAAATATCTTTTACGCCGGTTCTATCCATTTCTACTTCTACACCTACTCCTGCTTTAGCTTCTACTTTTAAGGGGCCGGCATTTTTTCCTTTTCCAATTTCGGCACTAATTTTTATAGTGCTTTTCATATAAGTGTCGCCTTCGGCTCTTTCAAAATCATCATAGCGGGTATATTCCACAAATTTCAAATCTAATTTGGTGTACATGCGGCTGCAATTGTTGTGAATTTTTGCAAATACAAAATTCAGTTCGCTTTTATATTGGCAGCTTACATCATCAAACTTTTGAAGCCTGGTGCTATCATAGGGTTCTTCCTCTTCTTCTTCACAAACAAATTGCGTAATGGAAATAAATGGGTATTGCGAACCGTTGGTGGGCAAACCAAATGCCTTTTTTAAGAACCGGAGCCACTCTATCTGGTAATCTATTTTAGCTACCTCAAATTCATCGGGCCACAACATGTACAAGCTGTAATAAGCAGATTCGTTGATGGCTTCCTTTTTCAATTGTAGTGCTTCCATATACATTTCCTTCATCTGGCTATTAATGGCATCCAGGTATTTATTGGAAACCTCTGCGTATTTAGGACAATAATCTTCATTGGCACGGGCAAGCCCGGTTTGGTCGCTATCTTCTTTACGAAGTTTTTTCATCCTGTCGTCATAAGCTATTTTTAATTGGAGTGCTTCTTTGTTAAAAGCCATTAGTTTTGTTTTGTACACTTCAAACTTTTGCTGAAACAAGCCTAGATAGGCAGCATATTTTTTTGATGCTACCGGAAAATAGATGGGAACCGAAACAAATTGACCGGTTATTTTACCGGGGTTAGCCTGTGCATCTTTAATTAATGTAATATCTGTATTTAACCTTTGCTGTTTTCCCTTAACTGCAATAGTATGGGCATTCTCCCTTAGTTGAGTAAGTTGTTCAATCTTTAGGTCAATCTCTATAAAGTACTCCTTCCAGGCTATTTCTGCCTGAATACATCCGCCAATATTGAAAGGAAAATCGGGAGTACGGAAACCGCCAAGATTAAGGGCATCGGACTTAGTACGACGAGGCAATCGATAAAGTGTTGATGAAACATTGTCGCCCAAACTTTTTAATTCATCTTCCTTTTCCTGTGTATAGGCATGTTGAATAGATTTTTTTATGGCATCTTTTGCTTTTTGTGTATTACCCTTACTTTTTGCAATTGCCGCTTTACCCATATTGGCCTGCGGGTGAAAAGGATATATGGCAATAGCACTGTCTAAATATTTTTCTGCTTTCAGCAATTCGCCCAGCCCAAGCCATGCCTGTCCCAGGTTATTGAGCAGGGTACTGTTTTTTGGAAATTTTGCATTGAGATTGTTGAGCACGGGAATAGCTAAATGTTCTCCGCCTTCCATAGAAAGCATAGCGGCATAGTTGCTGAGGTTATCGGTATTGGCCGCATCGTTTGTACATACTTTTCCCAATACATACATAGCCAGTTGTGGTTGTCCTATTAGCCAAAATCCCGTAGCCATATTCCCCGCCTCATTGCTGTTTTTTGTATTGGATTGAATGTAGCTGAATATTTTATCACCCATTTTAATCAGGCCTGCATCTAATGTTCCCATCAGTTTCTTCTGTATGGAGGCGATGTAGTTTTCCATACGGGCATCAGTAACCTGCTTGGGTATAGAAGCAATACGGGCTATATCTTTTTTAGGAACAATACGGTTTTCATCTTCTGCGGCAGTAGCCAATTGTTTGTCGCTCACTTTAGATACATCTTTTGCAGCCTTCTTCATATAGGGCATTTTAATGCCCATGCTGTCCATCATTCTTTTATCCTCTTCACTCATCCCTGCCATTGCATCATCCAGTTGTTTCTGCGCCTCTTTCATCATGTCCTGCATTTCTTTTTGGGTAGGGGCTTTTTCTTTGGGCTTGGGTTTGGTTTGGGCAATTGCTCCAGAATTTGCCAGGAGTAAAGAAGTAACAGCCAAGATGAAATTTTTCATTTGCATTTCATTTATATTGTAAAAATGAGGGTTTGGAAGAGGAATTTTATCCCCTAAAAGCAGGATATTTATTTAAAGAAAGTAAAATCATGGAAAAAGGGGATTTTATTAAAATAGTAATCCATCGTAATTTGTATGATGAAG
>JAFDZZ010000142.1 GCA_018266715.1 Bacteroidota bacterium | reverse complement strand
CTGTATAAGTTTTACCTGATCCGAGAGAATAAAGGATATATACATAGTACATTTATTAAAAATCCCGCCTTTTCCTGAGTCTTTTCTCTTGTCCGACACGACCCAACTCCGATCTCAAGGATTTTCAGTCCTTTGCTCTACCGACTGAGCTACCGCACCATTTTCCCTTTTGGGGCAGCAAAAATAGGAGATTTCAACCAAATACCAACGGCAAGCAGCTAAAAATATAAAAATGAGAGAGTTAGAATAGCTTTGCTTTAATTGCCAAACTCACATAAAAATTTTATACGCATCAGTTTCAGTTGCTCCCAGTTAAAATTGCTGTCTGCCAGCTCTTCTTGTGCCACTTGCAAGGAAGAAGTTTGGCAGTTTTTAAAATAATCAATGATTTCTTCCTGTTCATATTCATCTACCATATCATCAATGGCATAATTAAGGTTGAGTTTGGTACCGCTGGCCACGATGGTTTCCATTTCTTCCAAAAGCTGGTCTATACGAAGGTCTTTGGTTTTGGCAATGGTTTCCAGGGGGATTTTTTTGTCAACATTTTGAATGATAAATATTTTGTGATTATTCCGGTTCACTACGCTCTTCATCACAAAATCATCTGGCCGGATAATGTCATTCTCTTCTACATGTTTGGCAATCATTTCTATAAAAGGCTTTCCATATCTTATCGCCTTTCCTTTGCTTACGCCGCTTACTTTCTCTAATTCGGGAATGCTGGTGGGGTACATGGTGGCCATATCTTCCAATGACGATTCCAGGAAAATTACAAAAGGCGGCAGGTTTTTTTCTTTGGCAACTTTTTTTCTCAACTCTTTCAGCCGTTCCAAAAGTTGCTCATCCGCAGCGCCACCTTCGGTTGGTGCGGTTTCCCCGGCTTCATCATCGGCATTGGCATCTTCAAATAAATTATTAAGGGCGGTTTTAAATGAGGAAGGTTTTTTCATAAAAGCCCTGCCTTTGGCGCTTATTTTTAAAACACCATACTCAACAATATCTTTAGTGAGCAATTCTTCCAGCAGCATTTGCCTAATTAGGCTGTTCCAAAAATGGGGGTCTTTATCGTTGCCGGTGGCAAAAACTCCCAGGTTTTCGTGCCCATACATTTGTACCTGGTTGTTGGCTTTACCCAATAAAATATTCAGCACATATTCAATAGGGAACCGTTCTTCAAGGGCATCTATACACTTAAGCGCTATAACCACTTCGGCCCTGGTTTCAATTTTTTCTTTTGGATTAATGCAGTTGTCACAATGGCCGCAACTTTTTTTGTCATTAAAATCTTCTCCAAAATAATAGAGCAGGGTTTTACGTCGGCATACGCTGCTTTCGGCATAGGAAACGGTTTCATAAATTAATTGGGCGCCAACTTCCCTTTCACTAAGGGGTTTGTCCCGCATCAGGTGCTCCAGCTTGGCCACATCCTTGTGTGAGTAATACAACACACACTTTCCTTCCAATCCATCCCGCCCTGCCCTGCCGGTTTCCTGGTAATAATTTTCGATGGATTTTGGGATGTTGTAATGTATTACAAACCGGATATCTGGCTTGTCGATTCCCATACCAAATGCAATGGTAGCCACAATAACATGAACGTCTTCGTTCAAAAACTGGTCTTGCCTTGTAGCTCTCAATTTAGCGTCCAGACCGGCATGATAGGCTACGGCGCTTATGCCATTGGCATTGAGCATAGCCGCAAGTTCTTCGGTGGTTTTTCGGTTGAGGGTATATATGATGCCGCTTTTGTTTTTGTGGGTTTTAATAAAGCGTACAATACTTTCATTGGTTTGCCGTACGTTTATTTTGGGCATTACTTCATAATGAAGGTTGGGCCGGTTAAACGAGGAAATAAAAATTTGGGGGTTACGCAATCCCAGGTTTTTAATAATATCGCTTTGCACCTTGGGGGTTGCCGTAGCCGTAAGGGCAATAATGGGCAAATCTTCGTTAATCAAATCTATCATTTCTTTCAACCTCCGGTATTCCGGCCTAAAATCGTGGCCCCATTCCGAAATGCAATGGGCTTCATCCACCGCTACAAATGAAATATTCAACTCCTTAAAGAAAGCAATATTTTCTTCTTTTGTAAGGGTTTCCGGTGCCACATAAAGCATTTTTGTTTTACCGCTGGCCAGGTCGCTTTTTACAATTTTTTGTTGCCCTTTATTCAGGGTACTGTTTAAAAAATGGGCCACATCATCTTTGCTGCTGTAACTGCGCACCAGGTCAACCTGGTTTTTCATTAAAGCAATAAGGGGAGATACAATGATGGCAACGCCGGGGTTTATCATTGCAGGGAGCTGGTAGCATAAGCTTTTACCCCCACCGGTGGGCATAATTACAAAAGTGTCCTGCTTATTTAAAATACTGGAAATAATTTTTTCCTGGTTGCCCTTAAAGCCGTCAAAGCCAAAATAATCCTGGAGTTTAACGCCAAGATTAGCTATGGGTTTTTCTGCTTTTTTAGAGGAGATTGATTTAACGGGTTTAGATGCTTTTTTTGTAGTTGCCATTTTTGTAAATCACCAAGTTCGATGCGCTTGAGAAAAAAGTATTAAAAAATTTTTTAAGGGCGGCAAAGTTAATTCAACCCAAAAGGACGTCAAAATAAGCCTTTGTTTCCTTTACGGGGCAATAAAAATTTAACGATGCTTTACCATCATTTAAGGTAATCAATTATTGCGAATTTTTAAAAACCTTTTTTGATGAGTTATTCACAATTCGGGTAGCAAGGGGAGGTTGGCATATTCTATTTTTTAAGTAGGTTTGCGGCCTGATGAAAGATGAACCGGTAATAATCAGCGCAAAACAAACCATTGCCCTGCAAGCCCATGCCATTGCCGCACTGGAAGCGTTTATCAATGAAGATTTTAGCAAAGCGGTAAAAATGCTCTCCCATTCCGATGGCGGGCGCCTCATTATTAGCGGAATAGGTAAAAGCGCTCTTGTGGCTCAAAAAATTGTGGCAACAATGAATAGTACCGGCACGCCATCTATTTTTATGCATGCTGCTGATGCTATTCATGGCGACCTGGGCATGATTCAGCAAAAGGATATTGTACTGGTGATCAGCAAAAGCGGCGACAGCCCGGAAATTAAAATACTTGCCCCGCTCATCAAAAATTTTGGCAATATTTTAATTGGCATGGTGGGTAACACGCAATCTTATTTGGCCGCACATAGCGATATTGTTTTAAATACCACGGTGAGTAAAGAAGCCTGCCCCAATAACCTTGCGCCTACCACAAGCACCACGGCACAAATGGTAATGGGAGATGCCCTGGCTATTTGCTTAATGGAAGCAAGGGGTTTTAAACCCGAAGATTTTGCCAAGTACCATCCGGGAGGGGCATTAGGGAAAAAATTATTTTTAAGGGTTACCGATTTGGCTATTCTAAATGAAAAGCCCATGGTGAAAGAATCTACGCCGGTAAAAGAAGTGCTGGTGGAAATTACGGCCAAAAGGCTGGGTACGGCAGCGGTAGTTGATGAAAAAGGAAAAATAACCGGCATTATTACCGATGGAGACATCAGAAGAATGCTGGAGAAACAATACTCGTTTTTAGATTATACCGCCAGGGATATTATGGGCAGCAGCCCTAAAACCATCGAGGCGGGCGAGTTGGCCATAAATGCATTGGAAATGATGCGACAAAACAATATTTCACAGTTATTAGTTGTAAATGACGGCGCATATGCAGGCGTTGTTCATTTGCATGATTTGGTAAGAGAAGGAATCATTTAAAGGAACACCTGTTTATGAATAAAAATAATTACGTTGCCATAATGGCCGGAGGTATAGGTAGCCGGTTTTGGCCAATGAGCCGTACGGATTACCCCAAACAGTTTTTAGATATATTAAACACTGGCCGAACGCTCATCCAGGCTACATTTGACCGCTTTGAGCAATTTATTGACAAAGAAAATATTTATATAGTAACCTCCGAGCAATACCGGGATATCTGCATCAAGCAACTGCCGCATTTAAATCCCGGTAATATTCTTTGTGAACCCAGCAGGAAAAATACGGCGGCCTGCATAGCCTATATCTCTTATAAGCTCAGGCAGCTAAACCCCGAGGCCAACCTTATTTGTGCACCGGCCGATCATTTAATTCTGGATACCGAAAAGTTTATTAAAGTCGCCCTGGATGCATTGCATTTTACATCTCAAATTAAGGCGCTGGTTACTTTAGGGATAAAACCATCAAACCCCAACACGGGCTATGGCTATATACAATTTGAGCCCATGGCGGTGGCCGAAAATGTATTTAGGGTAAAAACATTTACCGAAAAACCCGATTTGGCTTTGGCTAAAACATTTGTAGCCAGTGGTGATTTTTTGTGGAATGCCGGCATATTTGTATGGCAGGTAAAAAATATTGTGCAGGCTTTTGAGCAATACCTTCCGGAAATGCATGAAGTGTTTGATGCCGAAAAAGCATTTTATAATACCGGAGAGGAACAGGAAGCCATTAACAGGATTTATCCGCAATGCGTAAATATTTCGATTGATTACGGCATAATGGAAAAAGCCGATAATGTTTATGTATTTCCATCTTCATTCGGCTGGAGCGACCTGGGAACCTGGGCCAGCGCTTACGATACGTTTGATAAAGATTATTTGGGCAATGCTGTTGGCGGCAACAACGTAATAGTGATTGATGCTACAAACAATATGGTTCATGCCGATAATAAAAAATTACTTTTATTGCAAGGCCTTGATGATTTTATTGTTGTGGACACCAAAGACGTTTTACTCATCTGCAAAAAAAATAAAGAGCAGGAAATTAAGGAGTATGTTGCCGAGGTGAAAAGAAACAAAGGAGACAAGTTTTTGTAACAGCCGTTTTTTTTCGAAGTATTTTTTAAACTTTTATTTATAACCGGTATAAAATTTTACATTATGGCTAATAAATCTGCAACCGACCTGGTAAAAGAAGCAAAACAACAAATCGAAAATCTAACGCCACAGCAGGTTAAGGAGGAAATGCTGAATAATAACGCAACCTTAGTGGATATCCGGGAGAGCGAAGAACTCCTGCAAAACGGCCGCATACCCGGTGCCATACATGCACCAAGGGGAATGTTAGAGTTTTATGCAGATGCTTCTTTGCCCTACCACAAACCGGAGTTTGATAAAAAGAAAAGGATCATTTTGCACTGTGCATCAGGGGGCAGGTCGGCACTTGCGACAGCCACGCTTAAGCAAATGGGATTTGAAAATGTTGCCCATTTGGATGGAGGCATTAAGGCCTGGAAAGATTCGGGAAATGAAGTTACCGACTAAGGCAAAATTATTCTTCTAATATTTTTCAGTATAATTCATAACGAATTGTTACCCGGTATTAAAAGCAAACTCCCCAATGTAGGCACAACCATTTTTACGGTAATGAGCAGCCTGGCTGCTGAGTATAGTGCCATCAACCTGGGGCAGGGCTTCCCGGATTTTAAGATGGACGAGGCATTGATTGACGGGGTACAAAAGGCCATGAAAGACGGCCATAATCAATATGTACACATGAACGGGCTTTTGAAGCTGAGAGAACGCCTTGCTGAAAAAATTTTTGATTTATACCACAGCCCCATTAATGCCGGCGATGAAATTACAATTACACCCGGGGGTACTTATGCAATTTATACAGCGCTCACAACAATTTTACAAAAAGACGATGAAGTGATTGTATTTGAACCGGCGTATGATTGTTATATTCCGGCGATAGAACTTAATGGAGCCAAAGCTATTCCCGTTCCGCTTCAGTTTCCCGGGTATGAAATAAACTGGGATGCGGTAAGAGAAAAAATCAATTCCAAAACAAAGGCCATCATCATTAACTCGCCACATAATCCATCCGGGAAACTGATCACCGAACAGGATATCAATACCCTTAAGTCTATTATTGCAAACAGCGCTATTTATCTCATCAGCGATGAAGTATATGAGCACCTGGTTTTTGATCAATTACAGCATCATAGCATATTAAAATACCCGGAGCTGTACCAACGGGCTTTTGTATGTTTTTCTTTTGGCAAAGTATATCATTGCACCGGCTGGAAACTGGGCTATTGTGTAGCTCCACCAAACCTGATGAAGGAGTTTAGAAAAATTCACCAGTTTAATTGCTTTACCTGCAACACACCCATGCAGTATGCCATTGCAGAATTTTTGAAACAAAAAGAAAACTATCTCGGGCTGGGAAAATTTTTGCAACAAAAGCGGGATTATTTTGCACAGGAAATGAAAGCAACCCGCTTTAAGCCTTTGGCATCACACGGAAGTTATTTTCAATTATACAGCTATGCCGGCATGAGCCCCGAGCCGGAAAATGAGTTTGCGGTAAAACTGGTTAAAGAATTTGGTGTGGCCACAATCCCCGTTTCTGCTTTTTATTCCCAGCCGCAGCAAAACCAGGTGCTTCGTTTTTGCTTTGCTAAAAAAGAAGAAACCCTGCAAGCAGCAGCCCGTTTGCTTAAAATGGTTTAATTTATTTAAATAGCTGATACAGCAGCAGGCTAAAGAAGTAGGCCAGCGCCGTCATGTACATAAATTGAATAATGGGCCATTTCCAGCTTTTGGTTTCCCGCTTTACAATGGCCAGCGTGCTCATGCATTGCATAGCCAGTACATAAAATACCATCAGCGAAAGCGCCGTTGCCAGGGTATACACTTTTGTTCCATCGGCCCTTGTGGCCATTGCCATTTTTTGCCGGAGGGTAACGCTGCTTTCGGTGGCATCGTCTCCAACACTATATAGCGTAGCCATAGTACCCACAAATACTTCTCTTGCTGCAAAGGATGTGATGAGTGCAATTCCAATTTTCCAGTCGTAACCCAGTGGCGCAATGGCGGGTTCAATGGCCTTACCTAACACACCGGCATAAGAATTTTCTAAGTGGGCTGTTTGATATTGTCGTTCCAGTTCTTCTTTATTGTCGGGTTGCTGCGCTATTAAGGTTTTATAGGAGTTGTTTAATTCCTGCATTTTTTTGGGTGGCCCAAAACTGCTCAATACCCATAAAATAAGGCTTATAACCATGATCACTTTCCCGGCTTCCACTACAAATATTTTGGCTTTTTGAACCATGGTATTTATAATATTCTTCCACCTGGGCTCCCGGTAAACGGGTAATTCCAAAATAAAATAACTGCGCTCGCCGGATTTAATAAAAAACTTCATTACCCATGAAACGACCAGCGCCATTATGGTTCCTAATAAATAAAGCGCCATCATCACCAACCCCTGCAGGCTTAAGAACCCCAGGAAAAATTTATTGGGTATTACCAGGGCTATTAAAATAGTATATACCGGCAACCTTGCACTGCAACTCATAAGGGGGGTTACCATTATAGTCAGCAGCCGTTCTTTTTTATTTTCAATACTCCTGGCACTCATAATGGCAGGCACTGCACAGGCAAAGCCGCTGATCATGGGCATTATACTTTTTCCGTTTAACCCTGCTTTACGCATTAATTTATCGGTCAAAAAACTAATTCGGGCCATATACCCGGTATCTTCAATTAAGGTTACCAGCCCAAAAAGAATCATTATTTGCGGTACAAAAATTAAAATACCGCTTAGCCCGGCCATAATGCCGTTTAAAAATAAATTGGTTAACCATCCTTCCGGTAACAGGTTGCCCAGCCAGCCCGTAATTTGGCCCATACCCCATTCAATGGCGCTCATGGGATATTGGGCAAAAGAAAAAATGCTTTGAAAAAGTAAAAATAAAACCAGCATTAAAATAACATATCCCCAAAAGCGGTGCAATAAAATATTATCGAGCTTTTCAGAAAACAGGTATTTTTTTAAAGGGTCGCTTTCCACAACGGTTTGGTGCATCACCTGCTTGATGCGTGCATACCGTTGCATAATTTCTTCGGCCTGTGTTTTAGTAGGGTTAAATTTATTTTCTACTTCAATATCTTCAATAAGATTTTGTGTGACTTCCGGCAGGTTAAAGTTTTCGTGGTTAATTAAATAGTGTAGGGCTCCATAATTACTAATCCCATCCACCACGGTCTTTAATTTAAAAACAGCTTTTGGGGCAAGTGCACCAGCATCAATAAAATCTCTTGCCGGCAACTGGTAAATATTTTCATGAACCAGGGCAATGGCCTTTTTTAATTCGGTAATTCCTTTATTCTTTCGGGGATTTACCGGAATTACCGGCACACCCAGTTCCCGCTCCAGCCCTTTAATATCTATTTGAATTTGGTTTTTCCTGGCCAGGTCCATCATACTTAACGCAATAACAACCGGGATCTTTAAATCAATGATTTGCGAACAAAACAAAAGATTTCGCTTAAGATTACTGGCATCGGCAACCACTACAATTATATCCGGCCTTATGGTTTCATCCTGGCGCATTAATACTTTATAACTTACCCATTCATCATTTCTTTTGGGATACAAACTATAAGTGCCCGGTAAGTCGGTAATATGGGCCGATAAAGAAACGCTGATGGATGTGGTTCCGGTTTTTTTATCAACGGTTACCCCGGGGAAGTTACCTACCTTTTGATTGAGCCCGGTAAGGGCATTAAAAAGGGAAGATTTCCCGCTATTGGGATTGCCTACAAGTGCAATATGTATTTTGCCGGTCAATGGATACCTAAAAGTTGGCGGCAAAAATAGGTGTTGTAGCTATAATTAACTTACGAAATAAGAAAGTGGGAATGCCTTTTAAGGAAATCTTGACAGGAGAAAAGGGAATGCGGGCTATCTTTGAGCAAATTTTTTGCATAATGAAGAATATATTCATCGTTTTTGTGCTGTTTTATCAAACCTCGGTTGCACAAAACAGTAAGGGTACCGATCCTTTGATTAAAGGGATTAAAGAAAATGTGGAATACCTGGCCAGCGACAAACTGGAAGGCAGGAGAACCGGTACAGCAGGCGAAAAACTGGCGTATGAATACATTGAAAAGCAATTTAAAAAAGCCGGGCTTAAACCTGCAGGCGATAACGGTACATATATTCAGAGCTTTGAGGTAAATGATGGTAAAAAGCTTACTCCTGCAACTTTGTTTGGCATCAATAACACACATTTAAAATTATACGAAGATTGGTTCCCGCTTTCATATTCTAAAAACGGGAGTTTTGAATATACCTATTCAAAAACGGCAAAATATAAAGTAACCTTGTTGCAGGTAGATTTAGCCGCAGCCATGCAGGAAAGCAAAACCAACCCGCATTTTGACCTGGACGGATATTTGCATACTGCCATAAGTGAAGCGGCAAAAGATGGGATTGAGGCAGTGGTTTTTTATAACTCTTCTACCATTGATGACGGCCTGCAATATGATGCAAAAGACAAGCAGGAAATATCCGTTATACCGGCCGTGTATATTAAATACCCGGCCTATAAAAAATATTTTGAAGAAAATACGGATGATAAAACCATAAAAATTGTTGTGGCCTCTCAGTTGAGCAAACGCACCGGGCATAATGTTGTGGGCTATATCAACAACAATGCGCCTTCTACCATTGTTTTGGGCGCACATTATGATCATCTTGGTTATGGAGAAGACCATAATTCCTTATATACCGGCCATACACCCATGATACATAATGGCGCAGATGATAATGCCAGCGGAACCGCCGCACTAATTGAATTAGCAAAATGGGCCAACGATAAAAATGTTCGTTATAAAAACTACAATTACCTTTTTATTGCTTTTTCCGGGGAAGAATTAGGGCTATACGGCTCTAAATATTTTACCGAAAACCCAACGGTAGATTTAAAGAAAATCAATTACATGATTAATATGGATATGCTGGGAAGGCTCAATGATAGCACACATAGTATTACTATTGGGGGCTATGGCACATCACCTGCCTGGGAAGAAATTATTGATGTAAAGAATACTTTTTTTAAAATTAAGGTGGATAGTAGCGGCAGCGGGCCAAGCGACCACACTTCTTTTTACCGGAAAGACATCCCTGTTCTCTTTTTCTTTACCGGCACCCATAGCGATTATCACAAACCCAGCGATGATGCCGATAAAATTAATTATAAAGGGATCAGAAGCATCATTACGTATATTCAAAAAATTATTGCATCAACCGATGCTAAAAGCAAACTTACTTTTACTAAAACCCGTGAAGCCAATATGGGCAAAAGCAGTTTTAAGGTAAGCATGGGTATAATGCCCGATTATACTTTTAGTGGTGAAGGCGTACTGGTAGATGGCGTTAGCGAAAACCGGCCGGCCGAAAAAGCGGGCGTTAAAACCGGCGACATTATCCTTCAGCTTGGGGAGCATAAGGTATCCGATGTGCAAACCTATATGCAGGCGCTTAATAAATTCAACAAAGGAGAATCTACAAAAGTAAAACTGCTGAGAGGTAAAGAAGAAATTTTCGTTGACCTTACTTTTTAAACCGGTGCTGTTTTATGGCAGTAAAACTAAAATTAAATAATGACGATGCAGCGTTTACTTTTTTTGAGCATACCCGGCTTTTGGGCATTGTTGCACCGGTGAAGGATTATGTTTTCAGTTGGCACGCCAATCAACAGCTGGGAATTAATTTAAGGAGGAATAACTTACTGGAAATACAATTGCGTAAAAAAAAGCGGGATTATTTTTTTTCCGTTTTTGAATATTCCGTTTCATTGACCAACACGTTTCATTACTTATACAACAACCAGTACGATGGGGAATACCTGTTGCCCGAGTTTAAGCACCTTGACTTTTTATGGCTGGTAAAAACGGAAGGGCAAGACGTGGATGACGGAGAATTCTTTGTGTTGCAAAAATTACTCAAAACCCTTCCTTTTGTTCAGTTGGTATCGGAAATGACCGAAGATAAAATTAAAAACAAGCAACATTTAATTTTTTAGTAAAAAAATCTACCCAAACTATAATCGGCTCCTTATAATTAGGGGGTGCGGTTTAAAAGCTTTGATTTCAATAAGCGGGCAATGAGCCAATAATAAACGGCAACAGATATTTTTTTTCAGAAGGTAATTAAAGTATAAATTTATTTCTGAAATCAAAATGACGCTTATTTATTGTAGAGTGGTTCTTTTGGATTTCCTTTATATTAATTATTGCCATTACTCAATCACCTGTTTATGAATTCACTTGCTCCGAAAGATTATATTGTTTTTTTTATCTATTTTTTTATAGTTGCAGGGTATGGTTTATGGGTTTACCGTAAAAAGAAAAAAGAATCGGTATCGGCATCACACGATTATTTTTTGGCCGAAGGATCGCTTACCTGGTGGGCAATTGGTGCATCGCTAATTGCATCCAATATTTCTGCAGAACAATTTATAGGAATGAGCGGAAGCGGCTTTAAAATGGGCCTGGCCATTGCAACGTATGAATGGATGGCCGCCGCAACATTAATAGTGGTGGCTGTTTTTTTTATTCCGGTATATTTAAAAAATAAAATTTACACCATGCCGCAGTTTCTCAATAAGCGGTACAACAGTACGGTGGCCATGATTATGGCTGTATTTTGGCTCTTGCTCTATGTAGTGGTAAACCTTACGTCTATTTTGTATTTAGGCGCTTTGGCCATAAATAGTATTTCCGGCATTTCAATTTCTTCCTGTATGTATTTGCTGGCCGCATTTGCCATTGTTATTACACTGGGAGGAATGAAGGTAATTGGTTACACCGATGTAATACAAGTATTGGTTTTGGTGATTGGCGGTTTAATTACGACGTACCTGGCGTTAAACCTGGTGTCTGAAGAGTTTGGCACAACGGGTGTGCTAAATGGGTTTAATATACTTACCGATAAAGCCAATGATCATTTTCATATGGTACTGGATAAGTCGAACCCCAATTATATGGATTTGCCCGGGCTTTCGGTTTTAATTGGCGGAATGTGGATTGTAAACCTCAATTATTGGGGATGCAACCAGTATATTACCCAGCGGGCGCTGGGCGCCGATTTAAAAACGGCACGCAATGGAATATTGTTTGCTTCTTTTTTAAAGTTGTTAATGCCGGTTATTGTTGTACTGCCCGGTATTGCTGCTTATGTTTTACACCAGCAGGGAAATTTTCAAACCGAAATGATGCAAAACGGTGAATTAAATCCCGACAGGGCTTACCCGGTTTTACTCAACCTGCTTGGCCCGGGATTAAAAGGCCTTGCTTTTGCCGCCCTTACTGCAGCCGTAGTTGCCTCTCTTGCCGGCAAGGCAAATAGCATTGCCACCATTTTTACTTTAGATATTTATAAAAAAACCATTAACCCCCATGCCGATGAAAATAAACAGGTGTGGATAGGAAGGATTACCATTATTGTTGCCATGATACTTGCGGTAATTATAGCTCCTTTTTTGGGCATTGATAAAAAAGGGGGCTTTCAATATATACAGGAGTACACCGGGTTTGTAAGCCCGGGAATTTTTGCCATGTTTTTGCTGGGCTTTTTTTGGAAAAAAACCACCAGTAATGCAGCCTTATTTGCTACCATAGGCGGTTTTGGGCTTTCTGTATTTTTTAAATTTTTACCGCAGTTTGTAAACCTGTCTTTTTTAAACAGTATAAATTTTGCTGTGCCCAATGCCGAGGGCGTTTATGAAATACCCTTTATTGACCGTATGGCACTTGTTTTTATTCTTTGTGTAATGGGAATGGCGCTCATAAGTGTTTACGAAAATAAGAAAGGCGTAAACCCACAGGGCCTGGAAATTGATAAAAAAATGTTTAAAATGCAACCTGCATTTTTAGTTGGGGCGTTAATAGTGTGTGGCATCCTGGCGGCTTTATATACCCGGTTTTGGTAAATAGGGTTAGTGTACTTTGTTTCAAACCATTGTTATTTCTTTCCTCTTTTAAAAAGGATTGCGGCATTTTTGTTAAGATCTCCGCTAAAACGCACTTCGTAAACATCCCTTCCGTCCCGAATTACCAGTAAACCGGTATTGGGGGGAATGCGACCCAAAGTTTCTGCATACATTACCAGTTGCAGTGTATCCTGGTCTTTGGGGATATAAATGGTTTTACTGATAGCGCTTGTGCTTAAGCCGGCTTTGGCAATAAGGATTTGTCCATTCATTACCACGGTAACCGTATCGCCATCTATCTCACCATTGTCATAAAGCGAAAGTTTTAAACTATCGGAACTAAACGAAACAGTTTGTTGAACTTCAAGCACCCGTTCTTTAATTTGGGCTGCAGCCTGTGGAAATGGTATTGCAGGGGCTTCTATGGTTTTTTTGTTTAATGGCGCAATAGTGCTACGCTCTTTGGCGGCCGGAGCCGGATTTATGGAAGGGCTAAGCGCTATTTCCTTTTTTTCTTCCGGCAAAACGGGTTGTATTTTTTCGTTGTTATTTTTAATGTTTTTTGTCTTAAGCGCTGAAACTTCTTTTGATGCAGACGCTTGCTTTTTAATTAATTCTATTTTTCCTGTAGTTTTTTCCGGGCTCAATGTTTTTTCATTGGCTTCCACTTCAATTGCTGGGGTTGTTGATACCGGGCCGGGTTCTATTTTCTTTGGGTTAAAAGCCATGTTTTCCAGCTCTTCTTTTTTTCTAATCTCATCTTTTGCCAGCAATTGTTGTCTTTCTTTTTCCTGTTTCACAAATACCAATTTATTTTCCAGCTTTAATTCTGCAAGATGCGGAACCAATGAAGAGTTCCAAAAATCATTTTTTCGTTGTAATTCAATATGCCCGGTAAGCGGCGCCCAGTCTTTGGTTCGGTTAGTGGTAAATGGGCCGGCAAGGTTCATTTTGCTGTCTTCAATGGTTAGGGTTAAAACATTTAATTGCCGTACATGCTTGGCAGGCGCCACAGGGTAATTATTGGAGATCAGTTTATCATCTTCAACAATTATTTTCCCATCTTTTCTTTTTATTTTAACCTCTTTTACGCCAAAATACTGGGTATCATTTAAAATAAACCAGGTATGTGAAAATCCGGAAAGCTTCCCTTTTTCTTCGCTAATACCAATTTCATATTTATAATACATTTTGGTGCTGTCGTTATAAAGCCGGCCTTTCCACAAGCCGGTAATATCCTGTGCATGAAGTTTTCCGCTAAAGAGGAGTACTATGATGAGCCAATTTTTAATGGGCATTAAGATGATTTAGAAGTAGTATCAACGAAAAAATGAAAGCTTTATTGGTTAAACGGAGATATTTTGAAAAAGAAAAACCGCTGGCAAACAGCGGTTTTAGTGAATGTATTTGAAAGGATGGGTTAATTATTCATGCTGGTTAAAAACTCTGCATTGTTTTTTGTGCCTTTCATATTTTTAAGTAACAGGCTAATGGCTTCCTCGGAATTCATGTCGGCAATATGCTTGCGTAATACCCACATCCGTTGAAACGTATCTTTATCCAACAAAAGGTCATCCCTCCTTGTGCTGGAGGCAACAATATCAATAGCCGGGTAAATCCTGCGGTTGCTCAACTTCCGGTCCAGTTGCAATTCCATGTTGCCGGTACCTTTAAATTCTTCAAAAATCACTTCGTCCATTTTGCTTCCGGTATCCACAAGGGCGGTAGCTAATATGGTGAGAGATCCACCGTTTTCTATTTTACGGGCAGCGCCAAAAAACTGTTTGGGCTTTTGCATGGCGTTGGCT